>JAJRQP010000184.1 GCA_024280195.1 Bacteroidota bacterium
CAGTGAAGAGTTGTAAATAGCAGAACTGTCGAGTATTTCAATTGCATCGTTGTACTTTGCTTGATACGTATATAATTCTGCAGCTTCATTAAATTGCTCAGCTTTATAAAGCATTCCAGCATAATTATTTAGCATCACAATCTTTTGATTAACAGCATCTTTGATGTCGCTTTTATACTTCTTTCCTAAAGGATACCCTTGTTTGAAAGAAGCGATTGATACATCCATTGCGTCTTCTCCAGCAACTTTAATGAAGTTAGTATCCATTGTTTGCATACCTAATGTTAAGAATGCCGCATAAATCTCACCTTTTAACCATAATGTTTTTTGGTTATTTTTTGTGTCTTCATGCGCGGCAGCAAGGTCAATGAATTCTTTGGCTTCAATCAATGACTTTTTAGCGTCATCCATTTTACCTTTCATCATATTTATCTGAAATTGTTGCTTGTAAACAACAGCTGCACTTGTTTCGTTTTTCTTTTGTCCAAATGCTAAACTTGTCAATGTTAAGACTCCTACTGTTAAAATTGAGCCTCTTAATGAAATTTTCATAATCTGTTTTATTTATTTAGATACATTTTTTTGGTTATTCCACAGAACCATTTTCAATATCCGTGCCATTTTCTGTTGAATCCTCACCACTTTCTTCAGAACCTTCTTCGCCAATGATTTGATCTTCCTCATCATCACTTCTTGGAACTCTTGCGACAGCAGCAATTTCTGATTTACCTTTTAGGTTAATCAATCTTACTCCTTGTGCAGAACGTCCCATTGTTCTAATCGTATCAATGTGCATTCTGATTGCAACACCAGCTTTGGTGATAATCATTAAATCTTCTTCGTCAGTCACATTCTTAATAGAAAGTAATGCCCCTGTCTTTTCAGTAATATTTAATGTTTTAACACCTTTACCTCCTCTGTTAGTTACTCTGTATACTGCTTCATCAGTAGTTGGGTCGTTTAGGTAAGTTCGTTTTCCATAACCTTTTTTAGATACAACTAAAATTGTTGAGTGAATATCTTCTACGCAAATCATTCCGATTACTTCATCTGTGTCGGTAGAAAGTTTTACTCCTCTTACACCGGCTGCGTTACGTCCCATGGAACGAACTTTTTCTTCATTGAATCGAATTGCTCGACCTGCAGAAGTTGCTAGTACAATCTCATTAGAACCGTTTGTTAATTTAGCTTCTAATAATTCATCATTATCTCTAATCGTAATCGCGTTAATTCCATTTGACCTTGGGCGAGAATAAGCCGCTAACGATGTTTTCTTAATAACACCATTCTTAGTAGCCATTATAATAAAGTTATTCTCAACATATTCTTTATCCGTTAGGTCTGTCACTTTAACGTACGCTTTGATTTTGTCGTCTTGACCTATGTTTAAGAGGTTTTGAATTGCTCTTCCTTTACTTACTTTCGATCCTTCTGGGATTTCAAATACACGCATCCAGAAACATTTACCTTTCTCTGTGAAGATTAATAGGTAATTGTGATTGGTTGCAACGAATAATTCTTCTAAGAAATCTTTCTCACGAGTGGTAGAGCCTTTAGATCCCATTCCTCCTCTGTTCTGAACTTTATACTCAGCTAAACTTGTTCTCTTGATATAGCCAGCATGAGAAATAGTCACTACAACTTCTTCATCAGGAATTAAATCTTCAATTCTCATTTCACTAGCAGAGTACTCAATGACAGAACGTCTTTCATCACCGTACTTTTCCCGAACGTGAATCAATTCATCCTTTATTATTGTCATTCTTCTTTCTTTGTTAGCAAGAATATCTTTTAAATCAGTGATTGTTGCCATTAAAGCATCGTATTCACCTCTTAATTTATCTTGTTCAAGTCCAGTTAGTTGACGCAATCTCATTTCTACGATTGCACGTGATTGAATATCACTTAAGTCAAAACGAGCAACTAGCTTCTCTTTTGCTTCATCAGGGCTTTTGGATGCTCTAATCAATTTGATTACTTCATCAATGTTGTCAGAAGCAATGATTAATCCTTCTAATATATGCGCTCTTTCTTCTGCTTTTCTTAATTCATATTTTGTTCTACGAACAACAACTTCATGTCTAAATTCGATGAAGTGCTCAATCATTTGCCTTAAATTGACCATTTCTGGACGACCATTTACAAGACAGATGTTGTTTACTGAGAATGAAGTTTGTAAAGAAGTATATTTGTATAGCTTGTTCAATACAACGTTTGGAATAGAATCTCGTTTTAATTCATAAACGATTCGCATTCCGTTTCTATCCGACTCATCTCTGATGTCAGAAATTCCTTCTAATTTTTTATCATTTACCAAGTCAGCAGTCTTCTTGATCATGTCTGCTTTGTTCACTTGGTAAGGTATTTCAGTAACGATGATTACCTCTCTACCACTTTTTGTTTCTTCGATTTCAGCCTTTGCACGCATAACAATACGACCTTTCCCCGTCAATAAAGCGCTACGAACTCCTTCGTATCCATAAATGATTCCTCCCGTAGGAAAATCAGGAGCTTTTACATGCTGCAACAATTCTTCATCTTCAATGTCGTTGTTCTCGATGTAAGCAATCATTCCGTTGACAACCTCAGTTAAGTTGTGAGGGGCCATGTTTGTCGCCATACCTACTGCAATTCCAGAAGCACCATTTACCAA
>JAJRQP010000185.1 GCA_024280195.1 Bacteroidota bacterium
CTTGGACACTCAAAACATTAAAAAGCGATTATGAAAAAGAAGCAAACTCTATGTTGCAATCATTGAAAGAGATATAATCTTTCATATAAAAAAACGGAACTGCTTTCACAATTCCGTTCTTCATTTTATTCAATTCTCTTATCCTAAAAATGGATACTTATAATCAGTTGCTGGAACAAACGTTTCTTTGATTGTTCTTGCAGAAGTCCAACGCAATAAATTCATCGGTGCACCTGCTTTGTCATTTGTACCTGAACCTCTTGCTCCACCAAATGGTTGTTGTCCTACAACAGCTCCCGTTGGTTTATCATTGATGTAGAAATTACCTGCAGCATTCTCTAATTTCTTCATAGCAAGGTTGATAGCATACCTGTCGTTTGACATAATTGCTCCCGTTAATGCATATTCTGAAGTAGAATCAACTAAATCTAATGTCGCTTCGTAATCATTTTCGTCATAAACTAGAATGGTAAGAACAGGTCCGAAAATTTCTTCGCAAATCGTTCTGAATTTTGGATTAGTTGTAACAACAACAGTCGCATCAATAAAGTAACCTTTAGATTTATCGTAATTACCACCTACGATAATTTCAGCATCGTCTTGCTCTTTGATGTAATCAATGTATCCTGCAATTTTATCGAAAGAACGCTCATCAATAACTGCGTTCATAAAGTTAGAAGGATCTTCAGGAGAACCCATCGTGAAAGAATTCACTTGAGAAATAATGTTCTTTTTCACATCGTCCCATAAGTTAGAAGGAATATATGCTCTTGAAGATGCAGAACATTTTTGTCCTTGAAATTCAAATGAACCTCTAACACATGCAGTTGCAACAGATAAGGCTTCAGCTGATTTATGAACCATGATGAAATCTTTACCGCCAGTTTCCCCAACAATTCTGGGGTAGCTTCTATAGTTAGCAATGTTTTCTCCCATTTCTTTCCATAGGTGTCTAAAAACACCAGTTGAACCTGTAAAGTGAAGTCCACCAAAATCTTTATGCTTGAAAACAACATCTCCAGCAACTGGCCCGTCAACAGAAATTAAGTTGATAACCCCAGGAGGAACTCCAGCAGCTTCAAATAATTCCATTAAGACTTGTGCAGAATACATTTGTGTTTCAGCAGGTTTCCATACCACAACATTTCCCATCATTGCAGGAGCTGCGCATAAGTTTGCACAAATTGAAGTAAAGTTAAATGGAGTAATTGCAAAAACAAAACCTTCTAACGCTCTATATTCTAAACGGTTCCACATTCCTGGTAGAGAGTCTGGTTGTTGAGAATAAATCTCTGTCATATATTGTACGTTGAATTTGAAAAAATCAATCAACTCACAAGCAGCATCAATTTCAGCTTGCATCACATTCTTAGATTGTGCCAACATTGTTGAAGCATTGATTCTGTCTCTAAAAGGACCTGCTAATAAATCGGCAGCTCTCAAAAAGATAGAAGCTCTTTGCTCCCAAGGTAAGTTTGCCCACTCGTCACGAGCAGCCATCGCAGCATCAATTGCTTGATTGACATGACTGGCATCCCCTAAATTAAAATGACCCAACACTTTTTGGTGGTCGTGTGGCGGAGACATTGGTTTTTTAGTAGATGTTCTAACCTCTTTTCCACCAATGTGCATCGGCACATCAATTGGATCTTGGTTGTACATTTTCTTATATTGAGCAAGAAGAGAGTTTAACTCTTCAGAACCTGGTGCGTATGACTTAACCGGTTCGTTAACTGCTGCAGGAACTTTAAAAAGTGCGTTTGACATAATTAACTAGTTTTATTTGAAAACAAAAGTACACATTGTTGATTAGCTCTGCAATGTATTTTTTTATTAAATTAGTAAAGTGAAATTTTAGACAATGACCTTAAAACATTTTATCTCTTTCTTGATTTTAATTCTCACACCTCTACTTTATGGACAAGCGAAATACGAATCTTTTCTAATTGAAAATGACATTCATCGTCAAGCAGAAAAAGGAGCTATTTTAATCGATTACTACAGAGAAAACAACATTGATTCATTGAAGATTATTTCGATTGATGTCATTGAATTTGGCAAGCGGAAAAAGAATGATTTTGCAATAGCGGTTGGATTAAACGGTTATGGAAAGTATGCCATGCTTACAGGTAAAGTCGAATCAGGGCTGACTTGTTTTAAAAAGAGTCTCCACTATTTTGAAAAACAAGAAGACTACTCTAATGTTTCAATACTTTTGAACGAAATAGGGAATGCGTATTTGTTACATGGAGAACTATACAATGCATTGGAATCCTTTAGAACCTCATTAAAAGTAGGTGTTCATTCTTCGGATAATACGGATGCATTCAATGGTGAATTAGGTATGTCAAAATGTTTTTTCGCGCTTGGAGATACGCTAAAAGGACTAAAAATATTGACGACTTATAAAAATAAAGCTTTAAACTTAGAGAAATATGAGTCGGCAGCTATTGCTTCGGCCTATCTTTCTACAATTGAGCAAGACAGAGGGAATGATAGAGATTCAAGATTATACCTAGAAGAAAGTATTGCGTATGGAGAGAAAAGTACTTCGATCGTTCAGTTAGCAAATTCTTATACCAACAAAGCAATTCTGTACTTTCAATTAGATGAGGCAGATTCTAGCTTGCTGTTTTTTAATAAAGCTTTGTACAAACGACAAGAGATTGGAAGACCTAGGTTGATTGTTGAGAGCTATTTTAACCTCGCGAGTTATTATATTTTTATTGAAGATTATCCAAAGGCTATCACAATGGTTTCAGAGTCAATTGATTTAGCAGAAACAAATGAGTTGTTACTAGATGAGTTTGATGGTGTAGAATTGTTGGCATATATTTATGAAGAGCAAAATGATACTAAAAATCTTTTGGTTGCAGAAAGGAGGATGGTTGGGTTGTCAGAAGCAAAAGAAAAAAGAGAATTGATGGATGAAGAATGGAGTAACTATATTGCATCCATTAAATTTGGGGGAAGTGTCAGTCCTTCTAATTCAGAGAAAACAACTCCTTCTTATGCGTGGATGATTATTCTTTCAATAATCGGTGTGATTGGAGTAAAAGGTTTGCTAAAACGAAAAAAAAGCTAGTTAAGTTTTCCTGGAAATTCTAGTTTGAATGTTGGAACAAAGACCTGAAAGGTTTCCTTGCTCATTAAGTTTTTAAAAGTGTAAAAACCTTTCATAATTCCAAATTCAGAATGTAATTCACAACCACTAGTATAAGTAAATCTTTCGCCAGGCTTTAGTGTAGGTTGTTCTCCAATGACACCTGGGCCGTGTACAACTTTAGGCTCTCCTAGAGAATCGAAGATGTACCAATCTCTTGTTAGTAACTGAATATCAAAAGCATTTGAATTCTCAATGTCAATTCTATAATTATGAAAGAATATATTTTCTCCCAATGAAGAAAAGTCTTGTCTAAATTGTGTTGTAACAGTAATTTGAACTCCAGATGTGATAAGTGTTTCCATTTTAATTGTCGTAAAGTCAATACAATTTAGAAAAAAAATAGCGAATAGCAAGAAGTTTTTGCCTGTTTTTTTTGAAAACAGGGCTAACGCTATTTAGAATGATTCTAAACTGTGGTTTTTCGACGAATACAATCCGAGCAAATGGTTTCATCTATATGAATTTTTTATTTTTGCCTTTGGAATAATTTTAAACGCTTTAATAGCATGTCTAAAACAATAAAGCTTAGAAAAGGGCTTGATATACGACTGGTTGGTGTTGCAAACAAGGTGAAAACCGAAGCAGCAACTCCGAAGACGATATCTATAAAACCATTAGATTTTCATGGAATGACACCAAGGATGCTTGTAAAAGAAGGTGAATCAGTAAAAGTTGGTTCAATTATCTTTCAAAACAAGTACAGCGAGTCCATCAAATTTGCTTCTCCAGTAAATGGAAAAGTAGAAGCGATTGTTCGTGGCGAAAAACGCCGTATTCTTGAAGTAGTGATTTCAATAGATGAAAATCAAGAAGCATCAACTACTGGTGCCATTGATATTAATTCTCTTTCTGGAGAGGATGTGAAAACGAAAATGCTTGCAGCTGGTCTGTGGCCATTTGTGCGTCAACGTCCGCTTGATGTGATTGCTGATCCGAAGAATGAACCAAAAGCAATTTTTGTTTCTGCATTTGATTCTTCACCATTGGCTCCAGATATGGACTTCGTTCTTCATGGGAAGAATGCAGAGTTTCAAGCTGGACTTGATGCTTTAGCAAATTTAACTTCAGGTAAGGTTCATTTAACATTGAATGGAAAGCTTCCTGCTGATGCAACTTTTAAAGAAGCAAAAGGAGTTGAATTGAATAAGATTTCAGGAAAGCATCCAGCAGGAAATGTTGGAACGCAAATCCATCACATAGATCCTGTTAATAAAGGGGAGTTTGTGTGGACGGTGAATGCACAAGATGTTGCAAACATTGGAAGTTACTTTTTAAACGGTGTTTATTCTGCAAAGAAAATCATTGCTGTTACAGGTTCTGAAATAAAAGACCCTGCATACGTTGAAGTAATTCAAGGTGCAAATGTTGCTGGAATTTTAGAAGGTCAAATTACTTCTGATAACGTTCGTGTA
>JAJRQP010000186.1 GCA_024280195.1 Bacteroidota bacterium
TGTTCGAGTCACTGATTCAGCATCTATGTCAGAACCAATAATTTCACAAGGGAGTTCAGTGACTCTTCGAGGAACAGCTGCTTGAATTTCTTCCCACATTTCAGCATCGTAATTCTTGAAATTTTTGAAAGCAAAATGTTGACGTTCTATTAACGAAGGAATACCTGTTGCAAGCAACGCAGCTTCAATTAGCAAAGTTCCTGATCCACAAAAAGGATCCATAAAAGTTGATTTTCTATCCCAACCAGACATTCTTATCAATCCGGCAGCCATTACCTCATTAAGAGGTGCTTCCCCAACACTTTCTCTATATCCTCTTTGAAACAAAGGAGCACCACTAGAATTCAAAGAGATAATTACTTCTCTTTTGTTGATATAAACATCAAACAAAACTTGTGGCGTTTTGACATTCACATCTGGTCTATCGTCAAACTTATCTCTAAAAGTATCTACAATTGCATCTTTAACAACAAAAAATGGATACTGAGTATGATTAAACAAATCAGAGAAAACAGCTCCTTTTACAGCAAAGGTTTTGTCCATATCAAAATAATCTGTCCAATTAATTCGCATACATTTTTTATACAAATCGTCCTCATGTTTAATGAAAAACGATTCTACACGAACCAAAACAGAGATTGCACAACGAATATGCAGGTTCAAGTAATAAACATCTTTCCACGTACCTGTAATTTGAACGGCTCTATTTAAAATCTCAGGCTTGCTATAACCCAGTTCTATCAATTCTTCTGCCAACACATTTTCAAGTCCAAAAATAGTTTTTAGCGTGATGGTTAACTTTTTATCTGATGGTGTATCTTTCAAAATAATTGTTTTTGGTAAGAAATATCTTTTATTTTTGTACAAAAGAACGAATTTGAAAGGACTTCCGCTATATATACTTCTTTTTAGTTTTAATCTAATTTCATTAAACCTAAACGCACAGCAAAAAATTGGACTCGTTCTAAGCGGAGGAGGCGCAAATGGTTTTGCTCATATTGGTGTTTTAAAAGCCTTAGAGGAAAATGAAATTCCGATAGACTACATTACTGGAACTTCTGCTGGAGCATTCATTGGAAGCATGTACGCTGCTGGTTATTCTCCTGAAGAAATGGAAGCTTACGTGATGAGTGATGACTTCAAAATAACAACTTCTGGTAAACTTCACCCTACTCAGGAATTTCTTTTTAGAGAAGATGATGAGAATGCAGGAATTGTGAATTTCTCATTAGCTCAGAATAATTTATTAAAAAAATCACTTCCTACTAATTTTACTTCTTCTACACTAATGGATTATGAAATGATGCTAAAACTAGGTGTTGTTTCTGCAAGCACTGGGGATAATTTCGATAGCTTATTTGTTCCTTTTAGATGCGTAGCTTCTGATATTGCTAATAAAAAGACCGTAATTTTTAAAGATGGACATTTAAACGAGGCAGTTCGTGCTTCGATGACTTATCCGTTCTATTACAAACCTCTAAGAATTGACAGTATATTATTATTTGATGGTGGACTATACAATAACTTCCCAGCAGATGTCATGTATACAGATTTTAATCCTGACTTTATTATTGGCAGCAATGTATCCTATAATGCTGCCCCTCCAGATGAAGATGACATCATTAGCCAACTAACGAACATGCTTGTCAGCTATTCTGACTTTAGTATTCCATGTGAAGAAGGAATATTAATAGAACCAAAAACAGAAATTTCAACTTTTAACTTCTCTGATGCAAAACAAGCAATTGAAGATGGGTATCAATCTGCTTTACTCTTAATTGACTCTCTAAAACTTCATGTTGTTGGTAGAATTAGTAAAGAGGAACTAACTAAAAGAAGGACTGAGTTTAGAAAACAATTTGTTCCTATTAAAATTTCTTCGGTAAGTTCCACTTCTAAGAACGATAAAATGAAGTATGCAACACGTTCTATTCTAAAAAGAAAAAAAGCAGAACTTCTAGATGAAAAAAAACTAGCGAAAAGATATTTTCGATTAAATTCAAGTTCTCAAATTGATTTTATTTTCCCAACACTTCAACTCAAGCAGGACAGTAGCTATAACTTGAACCTTAACATCAGAAAAGCAAAAGAAATTAAAGTTGAAGTTGGAGGACATTTTTCTTCTCGACCAGTTAATACAGGTTACATAGGGCTGTCATACCAGTCATCGGGAAAGGTGTTTACAAAAACGAAGGTTGAATCTTACTTTGGGAAATTTTATGGGTCTGCAAAAGGAAAATTCACCTTAGAATTACCAACTGTTTACCCTATCTCGACAAGTGTTTACTTCACAATGAACAGATGGGATTACTTTCGAAGTTTTGCAACATTCTTTGAAGAAGTTAAACCTTCCTTTTTGATACAGAATGAAATGTATCTTGGCTTATCAATTGACAATCCAATCGGAAATACCATCACAAGTGAAATAGATGGAAGATGGTTTGAACTTGAAGACAATTACTACCAAACAGATAATTTCACTAATAAAGACACTTCAGATTTAACTCGGTTTTACGGTTTCACAGGAAGCTGGTCGTTAACTCAGAATACACTGAATAGGAAACAATTTGCAAACAGCGGCCACTTTGTTAAATTAAAAGCACGCTATGTATATGGACGAGAACATAGTGTACCTGGTTCAACAGGACTAAGTGATGAAAGATACAAATACCATTCTTGGTTTAATATTAAATTGGACTATCAATCATTCATTGTCGATCAGCCATTTTTCCATTTAGGGTTGCATGGTCAGGTTGTTTACAATACACATCCTTTATTTGCTAACTATACAGCAACCTTATTATCAATGAATGAATTCTCAGTTGTTCCAGACTCAAAAACGTACTTTCTACCTGAATATCGTGCACCACAATTTGCAGGCGGAGGTTTAAATTTAATTTTCACTATCCGAAAGAAATTTGACCTAAGATTTGATGCATACATTTACCAACCTTTTGTTCAAATCAACGAGAACCCTGACGGAACGCAAGAATTATCTAAACTATTTCAAGGTAGAACCTACATTGCCTCATCTTCATTGATCTACAATAGTTTTATCGGCCCAATCAGATTAACATTAAATTATTTCCCGGAACAAACGCAACCACTTGCGTTGCAATTTAGTTTGGGATATGTTATTTTCAATGAGCGTGCAGTTCGCTAATAAATCATTAATTTTATAGTCAAATAAATTTAAAAAATATGAGTAAAATCATCTGTGGAATTCAACAAATGGGAGTCGGTGTGCCTGACGTTCAAAAAGTTTGGAAATGGTATCGAAAATTTTTCGGCGTAAACGTTCGTGTTTTCGAAGAAGCTGCAGAAGCTCCTCTTATGATTGATTACACAGGAGGAAAAGTTCAATCAAGAACAGCTACCCTTGCACTTAGTATGGAAAGCGGAGGTGGTTTTGAAATTTGGCAATACACTTCTAGAAATACTGAAAAAGCTGAGTTTGACATTCAACTAGGAGATTACGGTCTATATTCTTGTAGAATAAAATCAAGAAATGTTAGTGAAAGTTACGCATATTTTAAAACGAATGGAGCGAATATCATTGGCGAATTAACCAAAGCACCTAATGGTGAAGACACATTCTACGTTAAAGACCCAAATGGCAACATCTTCAATGTTGTGAAAGGTACTGGTTGGTTTAAAGACCCTAAGCACCCATCAAAATGTGGTGGTGTAGCAGGATCAATGATTGGCGTGAGCAACATAGATGATTCAATCGGTCTGTATCAAGATATTTTGGGTTACGAAACAATCGAATACGATGAAACAGGTTCTTTTGAAGACTTAAGACATCTACCTGCAGGTACTGGAAAATTCAGAAGAGTATTACTTTCTCATAAAGAAGCAAGAAAAGGACCTTTTGCAAAATTACTTGGGCCTTCTAAGATAGAACTCATTCAATCTTTAGAAAGAACAGACTGTGTTAAAATATTCAAAGATCGATATTGGGGAGATTGGGGATTTATTCATTTATGTTTCGACATACAAGGAATGGATGAACTCCAGAA
>JAJRQP010000187.1 GCA_024280195.1 Bacteroidota bacterium
ACCGACATTGCAAAAGAACGAAATCGAAAGAACCCTTTGTGATTGACGATAGCAAATTCTCCAAGATTTGCCTCGTTCTTGGAATATAGTGCTTCGCTTTTTGATAAGCGTTTGTTAATTGTATGCACGGGTGCAGTTCCTATTAAAAAGTAAATAGAGGAAGTGTCACTCTTCTTATCTAAAAAAACAACTTCAATCGAGTCCTTGTCAAAGGGAGCGGAAATATGACGATAAAACTCAAACAATTGAGCAGATTGAAAATATTTAAAACCAATGGCGTTTTCATCTGAAGATAGAAACGCCCCGATTTGCTGCATCATCGTTTCAATAGATTTTCCATCAATTGCAATGATTTCTGTTCCTGGTTTTACTTTCTTTTTCAACTGATATTTAGACTTGCCTTCTGTTAGAATGGGTATGTCTTCAGAAACAATTTTATTGGTCACTAACCGCTTACCGATGAGGTAATAATCAATAGGTAAAGAATTCCGAGCACCCAACCATTCTTTATAAATTGCTTTATTGGGTTGGATCTGCGTGTGACCACATTGGATTTTTGACAACGCGTTACCAAAATGTTTAAACTGTTCGATGGCAGATTGCTTTTTTGAAAATAGTGCATTTAAATTGTTAAAAGAAGAAAGTACACTATCCTTCGAAACATGTATATCGATTCTACTTTCTTTCGCAAACAATACTTTTTTGAAAATAGCAACATCCTTTTGTTGTTGAGTAACGGATTGCCCAAACACACTATAGCCGAAGCTACAAAAGACAAAAAATAATAGGATACGGATGAATATTCTCATAGTTCTTACTACTAAGAACGTGAAAAAAACAGAAATGTCACATGTTAGGTAGCTTTTATTTTAATTTTTCTTTCGCTTGAGCTGTGTAGAATGTTTTACTGTCAACAATTTCTTGAAAAAGAATATTTGCTTTTGCAGTATCATTCGTTTTTTCATAAGAAAGAGCAGAGATCCATTTTGCTTCTTCATCGAAGTTATTGTAATCGCCATTTAGACAATTGTCAAAGTGTGAAATAGCTTTTGTGTATTCCCCAAGATTAAAGAGGCAGAGTCCTCCGTAGAAGTTCGCATTGACATCTTTCGGGTAGGACTCCATAATAGTTTCAAAGCGGGCAAGTGCTTTTTTGTTTCTCCCTTTATTGAAATAATAGATGGACTTTTCAAGATATTTTAAATAGGGAACATCGATGCTTTCCCAGTTTGAGTTGTAGCTTTCAGAATTTTCATTTTCCTTGTCTGCTGGCAAACCATTTAGGATCAATTGCTTTGTTTGCACAACAGGGTTCTTTCTATAATTACTGTAATCAATCAGTTTTAACTCATGTAAGTAAATTTCCTTAGCTAAAAAGCGATTACTTATTAATTCAGGAGTTGTGTTGTTTCCTTCTATTTCAATAGGTTTTAAAGGAGGTAGTTCTGTAATTAAGAATTCCATTTCTTCGAAGTCATTGATTATTTCTGATGCTGTAATTTGTTCACTTTCTACAACTTCGTTCATTTGCTCAATAAGAACAGGGAGAATTACATCCGCTGATTCTATATTGATTTTACTGTTGTTTTTATTGTTTGCTTTTGCAACCTCAATTTTTACTGATTTTGAATTTGTTTCGGCGGCATTAAAAAAGTACTGAAAAGTGAATACAGAAATAACCCCGATAGAGAGTGCTCCAATTGCGGTTTTCCAGGGGAGAATTTTTTTAGGGAAAATTTTGTTGCTAATAGCATCAAGAGAAGATGTTTCGTAATTTAACTTCTCCCATCCTTCCATTGCATCTTTTTCAAAAGAATCATTCTCCATTTTTTGCTCTAAAGAATTTTTGCCTGCAGCAGAAGTTGATTCATAAGATTCAATATCTGTACGAGTCAAATTCTCTTTTGAGCCAAAAATATCCTTATATCGATTTGAATTCCTCACAATTTTCTAATTTAATTTTCAAATTTCTCTTACCATTTTGAATGGCACTTTTTATAGCATTTATTTCCATTTCTAGAAGTGTTGCTATCTCTTGGTAACTTTTGCATTCTATATAAAACAATAGAATGCATTTTTTTTGGTTTTCTTTTAGTGTTCCCACAAGTTCCTCAAGTTGCAACAATTGTTTTTCTTTTGCATGGACTTTATCTAGAGAGTCTTCTTCGTTTAAACGATAGTTTTCCGATTCAGGCTTTAATTCTGTCGATTGTATTCCTTTCTTCCTAAACAATTGAAACACTTCATTTTTGGTCACTGTGTATAACCAAGATTTAAAATTTTTAATATCGGACTTCAAAATTCTGCTTGGTAGCTTTTCAAAAACAACCATTGTAATATCTTCAGAATCGTGTTTGTTCTTCATATATTTCATTGCTGCTCCCATAACTAAATGACCATACCTATTATATAGTTCTCCAATAATTAGAGAATCATTTTTCTTTTTGTAGAAAGAAATCAACTCTGTATCAGACAGTTTTCGATATGTTTTTCTCTTATTGAGTAGCATTTTATATAAAGATGCAAGAAATAAATGGTTTCCATAATAAATAGTTGATTAATTTTAGAGTATGAAAAAAATTGGATTGATTACATCAGGAGGAGATGCACCGGGAATGAATGCGTGTGTGAGAGCAATAACCAAGTATTGTCTAAATGAAGGAATTGTGCCAGTTGGTTTCAATGATGGTTACCAAGGCGTTATTGATAATCAATTTTGTGAGTTAACATTTAAGGATGTAAATAATATCGTACAAAGTGGCGGTACTATTTTAGGCACCTATAGAAGTAATCAATTTAGAACAAGAGAAGGACGCGATAAAGCAATTACAAATTTACGTAAGAATGAAATCGATGCGTTTATTTGTATAGTAGGTGACGGAACTTTCACAGGAGCAAGTATTCTTTCTGAAGAAATGAACATTCCTGTGATTGGTATTCCGGGAACAATTGACAATGATATATATGGAACAGATCATACAATAGGCTATGACACTGCCTTGAATACCGTTGTAGAGGCTGTCGATAGAATTCGTGATACGGCAGGAAGTCATAATCGCATCTTCTTTATTGAGGTAATGGGACGGAATGCAGGCTTTATTGCTTTAAATTCTGCAATTGCATCTGGTGCTGACTCGGTTCTCATTCCTGAAGAAGATACGAATATTCAAGAGCTAGCAAAAGACCTTATGGAGCAAAATAAAGGAAGAAAGAGCTCTATTATTATCGTTGCCGAAGGAGATGATGGGGGAGGAGCAAAGGAAATAATGACAAATGTAAAGCCTCTGATGAAAGGTTACTCCTTGAGGTATTCTGTTTTGGGACATATTCAGAGAGGAGGGAGACCTTCTGCTTTCGACCGCATGCTTGCCACAAGAATGGGTGCCTTTGCTATGGAGAGAATTCTAGCAGGAGAGACCAATGTTATGATTGGTTCACGGGGAGATGATTTACACACTTTGCCTATACAAGATGCTATAAAGATTACTTCGTCTCCTGATATGACAAAATTAGAAATGTTGCAAAAATTAAGAACCATCGGATAATTTTTTAGTTTTTTTAGTTCATCAGCTCTTGTTTTTCAAGTTGTTAAGAATTAATCTTTGATTTGTGTATTTTTTTTTCAAAAAAGTCATTGTTTATTAGAAAAGAGTGCATACCTTTGCCCCCGCTTAGAACGATAAGCACATCAGAT
>JAJRQP010000188.1 GCA_024280195.1 Bacteroidota bacterium
TCAAAGATGGTTCGGTAAAGTTTGCCAATCGAATTAGAAAAGACGATGCTTACCAAAAAAGCATTTCGAGAGGAGGGAGAATTTTATCTTCTATTTTTGGATTGGGATTGATTGCTTTTGGAACTATTCTACTGGTCGTTTTAATCATATTTGGCTTGGCTGAAATGCAAGTAATTCCTGTTCATAGCAGCCAAGGATTTCTATCCATGCAAGAGTTTGGTTCTTTGTTTCTTGCCAATCAACAAGATTACAGTTTGTTTTGGTGGGGCTCCGTTCTAGCAACCTCTTCTGCAATCTTATTTCTCATACTACTCGGTTCTATGTTCATTTTTAGACTCTATAACAAATGGGCGAAAGTAAGTTTATTGCTTCTTTTTCTTTTAGGTGTTGGAGGAACTATTCTCAGCACAACAGTTGGAGCAAGAACAGGTCGTGACTTTTTTGTCACAGGAGAACTAGAACATGAAATAGGAACGGTCAATTCAGATACACTTTTTCTCCTTTCTAAATTGGAAAATTATCAATTAGATGAGAATTTCACCGTAAAAAGTAATGGAAATATGCACATGATGCGCGTTGATGACGAAAACATTACCTTTCATGGAATTCACATCTACTACAAAGAATCCAAAGATTCGATCTTTCACATCAAGCAAAATTTCAGAGTGCAAAGTCATTCTCACGAAAAAGCGCTGGAAAAATGTAAGAACATTACCCATTTTACAGAATTTTCTGGAGACTCGTTAACTGTATCAACAGGTTATTCTTTTCCAAAAGAAGATAAAATCAGGGCGCAAGAAGTTAGAATATACATTGAAATACCGAAAGATGGTAAAGTGCTCATTGGCGACAAAACAATATCGTTAGACGGAGATGATTCTGACTACGATTATTATGAACACGGTAAGTTAAAATACAATGGGAAATATAAACATAAAGACTAATTGTAACTTTTTGCTAGTTCGGCTGTCTTACTATTAGATTGGTTACATAAAGTGCAGTTTTAGGTAAGTAAACCAAACATAGTTTAGAACGTCTCAAGAAGTTGGGACGTTTTTTTTATATCTCAATTCCCAATGGGCAGTGATCCGATCCTAAAACATCATTTAGAATAAAAGCAGATTTCATTTTAGATTGCAAGGATTCAGAAATCAATAAGTAATCAATCCTCCAGCCAACATTTCTATCTCTTGCTCCTCCACGATAACTCCACCAAGAATATTTCACCTCATCTGGATTCAACATTCTGAAAGAATCAACTAATCCATTCTGCGTAAAGTTATCCAATCCATCTATTTCTTTCTGCGTATAACCTGCTGATTTATTGTAATTTGCTTTTGGTCGAGCTAAATCAATGTCTCTATGAGCAACGTTGAAGTCACCACAAGCAACAACTGGTTTTTTCTTCTCCAATTCTTTGATGTAATTCAATAAATCAGCATCCCATTTTTGTCGGTAATCCAATCGAGATAAATCATTCTTAGAATTAGGCACATAAATAGAAAGGACGTAAAAATCAACTAGTTCAACACAAGTAACTCTCCCTTCTTGATCATGTTCGTCAATCCCCATGTCGTAAGTCACAGAAATCGGTTTAACTTTAGTTAAGATTGCCGTTCCTGAATAACCTTTCTTTACTGCTTGATTAGCATAGATAGCATAATCCGGCATTTGCTCTTCCAAGGTCTCTTTTACTTGTTCAACACTTGCTTTAGTCTCTTGCAAGCAAATTACATCTGCATTCACTTTTTGCATATCCTCAAAAAAATTCTTCTTAGAAATTGCTCGAATACCGTTTACATTAAAGGAAATTATTTTCATAGATTCTTGTTTCTATTCAAACATAGATAAAAGTGCGGAATTAGAATGCTTTTTTGTACTTTTATTCACAATGACTCGAATCATTTTCATTTTACTGTTTTCTTTCTTCACTCAGAATGAAATAGCTGCACAAACAAACAATGAATTAAACATTCTTTCTTGGAATGTATTTTTGCGTCCTGCAATTTTAAACGACCAGCAAATGGATCGAGTTGACAGCATTGCAAGTTACCTTATTGGCACAGACGCTGATGTTTTAGTTCTCCAAGAAGTTTTTCATAAGAAAGCAAAACGAAAATTAATCAAACGACTAAAATCACAGTACCATTTCTCAACCGAAACAGGTAAAAAAAGCTTTTGGGGAGTTTCTTCAGGCGTACTAATTCTCTCTAAACATAAAATAGTCAAAGAAAAGCATGTCAATTTCAAAGCGGCAACAGGAAGTGATAAAATGGCTTGCAAAGGAGGAATCTCTGCAATCATTGATTTCTTTGGATCTAAAATACAAATCATTGGAACGCATCTTCAAGCAGGTAGAGGAGAAAAGAGAAATCGTATCCGTAGAAAGCAATTACGTAAACTAAAAACGATAGAAGATTCTACAACTACCGCATCTATTTACGTCGGAGACTTTAACATAGCAAAAGAGACAGCGTCTTATTCTCAAATGATGGAAGATCTTGAATGTGAGAACATTAATCCTTTGGGAGAAAAGCAATCAACCGCAAATTTTTCTGATAATGAATTGTATCCAACATCAGGAAAATCAAAATGGATAGATTTCATTCTCTTGCGGAAAAGCAGAAAAGCAAAATTACTGAAAAGTAAAATTGAAGAACCAAAAAGTAGAATCAGAAATAGACTTTCGCGACTTTCTGATCACAACCCTATTATTAGTACCATAGTTGTAAATTAATCTATCTTTGCCGACAATGAAAATTGACAAGCAGACATTAGATGACTTAGAGTTTACAACTATTCAAAAGTGGTTGCAGAATTATGCTATTTCAGATTCTGCCAAAGAAAAATTGCAAAAGCTATTACCTATTTCAGATAGAGAGAAGGTTCTCAGTGAATTACAGAAAGTCAATGAATTACTAAGCATCAGAACAGAAGGTGAAACCTTTCCTAGAATTGAGTTTGAAGAAATTTCAGAAGAAATAAAACTGCTGCCCATTAAAAATTCTGCTATTCAACTTGAAGGGTTCATGCGAATTTATAGCGCATCAATGTTAATCAATAACCTGCTCTATTTTTTTGATAAACGAGAGAATGACTATCCGCTTTTAAGTCAATTAATTGGAACTGCTTATTATACCAAAGAAATCATTGATGCCATTCAATTGGTTTTTGATAAACACGGTAAAGTAAAAGATGACGCTTCTGAGAATTTGCTCTATATCAGAACCAATTTAAAATCTGTCAAAAAGCAAATCAATCGCAACTTCGACAAAGAAGTTCGGCGTTTACGAAAAGACAATGTTCTGGGAGACACATCAGAAACTTTTATCAATGAAAGACGGGTTTTAACTGTTCTTGCTAATCACAAACGTAAAATATCTGGGAGCGTTGTCGGTTCTAGTAAATCAGGAAACTACACTTACATAGAACCACAAATCAACGTTGCTCTAAACAACGAATACGAGTTGTTGCTAGACGATGAACGCAAAGAAATATTCAAGATTCTCCAAGTATTAAAAACGGAATTACTGATTCACATAGAACTCATTAAAGACTACCAACGCATCTTGGTAGAATTTGATTTCATCAATGCTAAAACTAGATTAGCAATAGAATTAGATTGTTGTCTTCCTTCTGTTTCGGAAGAATTAGAAATCGAACTCAAAAACGCCTTCCACCCTATTCTCTTAAAGAATAACAATGCGCAAAAAAAGAAAACTTTGCCGCAACAGATAGAAATGAACAAGTTTGCGAGAATGCTCGTAATTTCTGGTCCTAATGCTGGAGGAAAAAGCATTACCTTAAAATCAATCGGAATTCTTCAATTGATGTTACAATCTGGAATTTTAGTTCCTGTGCATCCAAATAGCAAGATGTGTTTGTTTCAAAATATTTTGAGTGACATTGGCGATAATCAGTCCATTGAAAATGAATTGAGTACTTATTCTTACAGGCTGAAAAGAATGAATCACTTCTTACAGGTTGCTAATAAGAAAACACTGCTTTTATTGGATGAATTCGGAACAGGTTCGGACCCTGACCTCGGAGGAGCATTGGCAGAAGTTATCTTTGAAGCACTTTACAACAAAAAAAGTTATGCCGTCATCACTACGCACTACAACAACATCAAACTGA
>JAJRQP010000189.1 GCA_024280195.1 Bacteroidota bacterium
ACAAAATCATCTGGATCTAAATGATGGTCAATCATTACCTTGGTTCCTTTTGCTTGTTCGAGAAAAGGTCCCATCTCTTTGCCTAAACGATTTGCCCCGTTGTAATCCAAGCAGAATATCAAATCAGCATTCTGCAACGCTTCTTTCACTTCTTGCTCATCCTCCTCAAAGGTTGCAATTCTCACTTCCTCTTTTGCCCATTCAATAAAATCTGGACATTTATCTGGGTGACAAATCTTAGCATCCTTGCCCAATGCTTTAATGAAATGATACATTCCCATTGAGCTACCAATTGAATCTCCATCTGGAGAACGGTGACTTGTAATCACAATATTATTGGCTGTTTCAATTGCAGCTACTATTTGCTTTGCGTTTGTCATTATTTTTTTCTTTCCTTTATTTCAACAGTGTTTCTGTTTCTTTTTCAATTCTTGCTTTTAAATCATCCGAAACAGGATAAAGCGGCATCCTCATTGTTGGTTGCATGATGTTCATTTTTGCCAAAGCAATTTTCACTCCTCCAGGATTTCCTTCTTCAAATAACATTTGCGTCATTTGGTGTAATTGGTAATGTCCTTCTTTAGCTGGATCATAATTCCCTTTCACAGCATCGTGCACCATGTCAGAAAAGATCTTCGGAAAAGCATTAGCACTCACTGAAATCACCCCTTCTACTCCAATTGACATTAAAGGAACAACAATCGCGTCATCTCCAGACAAAACGGAAAATCCTTCTGGTTTGTTTTGAACAATATCCATGATTTGTCCTAAATCACCCGACGCCTCTTTCATGGCAACGATGTTATTAATTTTTGCTAACTCCAAAGTTGTATTTGCAGAAACATTAGAACCTGTTCTTCCTGGCACATTATATAAGATGATTGGCAAATCTGTGCAACTAGCAATGTATTTATAATGTTCGTAAATTCCTTTTTGCGTCGGTTTATTATAATACGGTGATACTGAAAGAATTCCATCAATTCCAGAAGGAAGTTTTTTAAGCAATTCTCCAACAGCAATTGTATCATTGCCTCCAACTCCGTAAACAATTGGTAAAGCACCGTTATTTTCTTCTTGCACAGATTTAAGTAGCTGCATCTTCTCTTCTTGAGAAAGAACTGGCGACTCTCCTGTAGTTCCTTGCACGACTAAAAAATCCATTCCATTATCGATTTGATAACGAACCAATTTTTTCAGTGCATCAAAATCGATGCTAAAATCTTTATTAAAAGGAGTTACCAGAGCTACTCCTGCGCCTTTGAATGTATTTTTCATTCTATTTTATCTTTTCTAATGTTTCTTTCACAAAATTAAGCAAATGCATTGGTGATGTTGATTCTGATTGCAATTTAATATCACAAAACTCACTAGATACATTTACTCCGATTCTATATTTTACTTTTTGCTTTTTCAATTTCTTTGCAATCTTCTTCGGAGGTTCACAAAAAAATAATTGAGCATCAAAGGATTGACTGAGCAACTTACTCGCTTCTTCATTTTTCAGTTTTCCAAAAAGATTAAATTCTTTCTCATTGATAAACACAACAGAACTTTGTTCTCCCAGAATATCTTTCTCTTTTTTATTTTCTACAACAGAAAGTATAAAACATTCGTGCACATTTAGGTTCATTTCCTTTAATGCAGAACGGTATTGTTTTAATTGCCCTAAACTTTCGTAATGAATAACGAGCAAAACTTTTCGGAATGAAAACCATATGTTATTTGCTTCATTCATTCAACAACGCTATAAAGTCATCCTCTGAAAGGATCGTAATACCAAAATCTGTTGCTTTTTGCAACTTTGAAGGCCCCATTTTATCTCCTGCCACAACGTAGTTTGTTTTCTTAGAAATGGAACCTACATTTTTACCTCCATTGATTTCAATTAGTTCTTTCAATTCATTACGAGAGAACGCCGTAAAAACTCCAGACACAACGAATGATTCCCCTTCAAACTTGGAGGAGGAATTCTCTTTCTCTTCGACTTCAAAAACTAATCCGTAGCTTTTTAAACGAGCAACTATTGCTTTATTTTCTTCACCTTCAAAAAATGCCAAAATTGATTCTGCGATACGGTCTCCAATTTCATCAATTTCTATTAATTGATCAAACGAAGCATTCATTAAGTTGTCAATATTCTTGAGTGATTTTGCTAACTTCTTTGCAACCGTTTCGCCAACAAAGCGAATTCCCAATCCAAACAACACCTTTGGAAAAGGTTGATTTTTTGATGCTTCAACCCCTTTTAACAAATTGTTTGCTGATTTATCCGCCATTCGTTCCAGATCATACACCTCATCAAAAGTCAAGGTATATAAATCAGCATAATTCTCAATGAGTTTTGCTTCGACGAGTGCATCAACTGTTTCTGCGCCAATTCCGTCAATATTCATTGCTTTACGACTGATAAAGTGTTCTATTCGGCCTTTAATCTGTGTCGAGCATCCTTTCTCATTAGGGCAATAATGATGTGCTTCTCCTTCTTCTCTAATTAGCTCTATCTTACACTCAGGGCATTCTTGAATAAATTCAATTTTCTTTGCATTCTCTGCTCGAGCATCCAGATTCACTCCAACAATTTTAGGAATAATCTCTCCACCTTTCTCTACAAAAACTTGATCATTCTCATGCAAGTCTAATTTCGCTATTTGATCTGCGTTATACAAAGAAGCTCGTTTCACAGTTGTTCCACCAAGTTGAACAGCTTCTAAATTTGCAACAGGAGTAATTGCCCCCGTTCTCCCTACTTGATAAGTTACTTCTTGCAAGGTTGTTTCTACCCGTTCTGTTTTAAATTTATAAGAAATAGCCCATCTTGGAGATTTAGCAGTATAACCTAGCTCTTCCTGTTTATGATATTTATTTACTTTGATAACGATGCCATCTATTTCAAAAGGAAGATTTTCCCTTTCTTCACTCCAGTAATGAATAAAATCCATCACGCCATCAACAGAATTTGTTTTTTCGATAAAGCGTTTCTTTTCAGAAGGAATTTTAAACCCCCAATCTGCAACTTTCTGCACCGTTTCAAAATGACCTTCACGTAAATTACCCGTTCCGTAAACTCCGTATAAGTAGCAATCTAACCCTCGTTCTGCAACCACCTTAGAATCTTGCATCTTCAAAGTTCCCGAAGCAGTATTTCGAGGATTAGCAAATTCTTGTTCACCTGCTTCTCTTTTTTGCTCATTCAATTTCTGAAAGTTCTTCAATGGAAAAAAAATCTCTCCACGAATTTCAAAATCATCTGGATAATCACCTTTCAGTGCCAGAGGAATTGTTCGAATGGTCTTTACATTGCTTGTTACATTCTCTCCTTGCGATCCATCTCCACGAGTGATTGCTTGTTTTAATTTTCCGTTAACATACTGAATACCAATTGCTACACCGTCATATTTTAATTCGCAAACATATTCCAAATCATCTTCAACCTGCTTTTTTACACGCGTTACCCATTCTTCAATTTCTTCTTCAGAATAGGTATTCGATAACGAAAGCATTGGGTATTTATGAACGACTGTTTCAAACTTTTTGGTAATATCACCTCCTACTCTTTTGGTGGGAGAATTCTCATCTTCAAGTTCTGGAAATTGACTTTCTAATTCTTGCAACCGTTTGAGAAGCATGTCAAAATCATAGTCAGAAATCGTTGGGTTGTTTTCCACATAGTACAAATGGTTGTGTTTATTCAACTCATTTGTTAGCTTTTTCACCTCGATTTTCGCCTCACTTAGATTCATTTTGTGAAGATAGCTTTTGCGCTTTAATCATTCGATCTTTCCCTTGCAAATCTTTCCTCAATTCAATGTTAACAAAGTTATTCGATTTTAATATGCTCACCGTTTCTTCCGCTAGATCTTCATGTATCTCGAAGAATAGCAATCCATTTGGCTTTAGAAATAAGTTCGCCTGCTTGCTAATTCTCTCATAAAAGATTAGCGCATCATTATCCTCTACGAAAAGTGCCATTTCTGGTTCAAATTCGAGAACATTCGCATGCATAATAGCCTTATCCTTGGTCGGAATGTAAGGTGGGTTAGACACCCAGCAATCAAAACTATTTTTTTGAAATTGAGAGAACGGCCCCTTTTCTAAAACGTCAATTTCATTAATGATTAATTGCAATTCTGTTTTTCTACAATTCTCTTGAATCAACTCAATGGCCTCTTTAGAAAACTCAATGGCATTTACTTCAGACTTAGCAAAAACAGACTTTAATGCTAACGCAATACAACCTGATCCAGAACATAAATCAGCCATTTTTAGCAAATCATTTCTATCAAAAGAATTCACTACCCAATCGACCAATTCTTCTGTTTCAGGACGAGGAATCAATGCTCGTTTATCAGAATTCAAAAGCAAACCATAAAACTCAACCTCTCCCAAAACATGCTGGAAGGGTTCATTTTTCTGCATTCTCTTTACAGCATCTCGAAAGAAAAGTAAATCAGATCCTGAAAATAGAAAAGGCTGCTGTATTAGGTAATCAGACTCATTGATATTTAGCCGCTTAATCACCAAGTACTTAACCATTAGATTGATTTCTGTAGAAGAATAACCAGTCATATTTTCTTGAAAAAAGCTTTTCACGGCTTCCAAATCATTCTTAATGAAAGTCATTTACTGCTTGTTATTCTTGAAATAATAGGTGTATCCAAATCCTACTATTAAGTACTGTGTCAACTTATCAAATCCATTTGGATCCCACCCCGAACTCGATTGCAAACCAATAAAGCTAGGTTTAAAACCATAACCATGAATATTATATCCTAAATAAAATCGATATGAGCTTCTTTCATCTGCAGAAAGTATCAGACTTAAATTTGGCTCAACTAAAATAGCATCATTTTGATTATTATATCTTGCAATTACCTTGTTATCAAAATCTAATTCTTTAACAGCTGAGAAGTTGTAAGAATAGCCAATTTTCACTCCAAAATCAATCGCAAATCGTTCTGTCAAGAATTTATCATAACCGATTTTCAAAAAGCCCGAAGCAGAATGAACGGACCCATTTAAGGCAACAGGAACTTTGAACTCATTGATTGTAAATAAAGAATACTTTCCACCTACTCCTACGTTTAAATGAAAAGGAGTTGTGTATTGCACGTACGTTGACACACCAACCAAACCTTGCATCACAGCATTGAACGGTTCGTTTGCAAGAGCAATTGGCAGCCCTAATTCAACATTGTAGGTGAATTTAGGAGTAATCTTCTGAGAAAAAGAAAAACTACAACTAAGACTGATTAATAATATGTATAAGATTATTCTCACGGCTTCTTAACGCTAAATTAATGATTTAATTGGAAGATTGAAGTAGACTCCTGTTAGAATTATGAATTAGTGAAGT
>JAJRQP010000190.1 GCA_024280195.1 Bacteroidota bacterium
ATTAAGAGGTTTGAGCTTACTTTTTATTCGTTAAGAATGACCAATATGTTGAGCGGTTCAATGCACTCACTTTAGCAGTTGGATAGGCTTCGGAAAAACTTTTCGGAAACTTTACTTTTTTGCGTTTTTCCCAGTCTGTTTTGTATGCAAAAATTTTATCCTCTTTCAGTTCAATGAAATCCATTTGCTGCTTGGTGTGTGTTTTCCAGAAGTAAACATCGTTGTGAATTCCATTCATTCGAAGCCATTTTATTCTTTCTGCAACCAAGTAATTTTTCCATAATTCATTCATATCATTGCGCAAGAATGTTGGGTTAAAATTACTAATGAGAACATTTCTTACGCCATTGTCTGCGAAGTAAATCATGTTCGTTTTCTTCAACTCATATCGGTGTCCATTGAAAAATGGTTTTAATCGAATGAGAATAAATGCATCTTCCAGTAAGTCGATGTATCGTTCGACTGTTTCGTTGTCTAAACCACATCGTTCTGAGAGGTCATTATAGGAAACGGCATTGCCGACATTGAAGGCTAAAAGTTGCAACATACGCATCAATTTTTCTCCTTTATTGATTCTTTCTCCAGCACGTAAGTTGGTAAAAATGGCAGCGTCAATTATTTCTCTCAAGGTCACTTCTGCAAATTCTAAGTCTGCCAAAACTTCAGGATAACTTCCGTAAATTAACCGTTCTTCGAGCAGTTTTTCTTCGTTTGGCAAACCAAAAAATTGCGCCGATTCATAGAACGAAGGAGCGAATAAATTGATGGCTAAATCAGCTTGTTCAATCGCCTCCAAAAGCACCTCGTCAATTTGTGGTTTATACGAACAAATAATGATGACCGTTGCAGAAATCTTCCCCATCAAAACAGCTTCCAAAAGACTTCCTAAATTGGACAAATATTGTGCTTCGTATAACACAATAAAATCATCCTTTACTTCCTTGAAGTTTTCTGTTACTTCCAAAATTTTTCGCGTAGATTTTTCTCTACAATCAAAGAAAGAATGAGGTTTGTTTTCTGTATCGAGAATGGCACAAATTAATGTCTTCTTTCCGATTTTTCTAGGTCCTTGAATGAGCAATAATTTACTCGTTTTAATTTTCTCTTCGATGAGAGATTGCTGCATTCTCGGAATGAATTCTTTGGTTTCCATTTATCTTATCAATTAAAAGAATAGGAACTAAAAATAGCAATAATTCTTTGTATTTAATTGATTTTTGCGATAAAAGTCTATTTTACCAGTTCTAATCTTTCAATTCTCCATTTTCAATTATATAATTCTCTCTATCAATTGGTCGCCAAAAGAGTAAGGAATATAAGCTAAGCTCGGAATCTTTTTAGTGATGAGAATCGGTGTCGTTTTACCCAAAGAAATGGTTCCATGAGAATTGGATAAATCCATTGCATAAGCAGCATTAATTGTCAACGCGTTGAGTGCTTCTTCCGGTGTCATTTTCATCTTCACACATGCCAACGACCAGACAAAACTTAGGTTGCCACTAGGGGTAGATCCTGGGTTGAAATCACTGGCTAAAGCAACCGGCAAATCGTTGTCCATTAACTGTCGTGCATCGCCAAAAGGAATGCTTAAAAAGTGAGAGCAACTCGGCAAGATTGTCGGCATGGTTTTACTTCCTTTTAAGGCATCGATATCGTCTTGTTTTAGTTCTTCTAAATGGTCGACTGAAAGCGCATTTAATTCAACGGCTTTTCTCACTCCTCCGATAGAAGTAAATTGGTTCACATGCACTTTTGGTTTCAATCCGATGGCAATTCCAGCTTGGAGAATTTCTTCCATTTCTTCCACAGAAAAATAATTTCTCTCGCAAAAAACATCGATGTAATCTGCTAAATTTTCTTCCTTTATTTTCGGAATCATTTCATTGATGATTAAATCAATGTATCCTCGATGATTCTCTTTAAATTCTGGTGGAAAAGCATGCGCTCCTAAAAAAGTAGCTTTAATTTCGATGCTACATTCTTGCTTTAATCGTTTGATGACGTGCAACATTTTTAATTCTGCATCGACAGATAAACCGTAACCAGATTTAATTTCAAGTGCTCCTGTTCCATAAGACATCAATCGTTCGATTCGTTCTTTTGCATTTGCAAAGAGTTCGTCTTCGGACATGTCGGCTAGTTTTCGGGCAGAATTGAGAATTCCACCTCCTTTCAATGCGATTTCTTCATACGAAAGACCATTAATTCTGTCGACAAATTCTTCTTCTCTCGATTTTGCAAAAACAGTGTGCGTATGTGAATCACAAAAGGAGGGAAGAACGTACTTTCCTTCTGCATCGATTACTTCTAAATCTCTCCAATCTGTAATTCCTTGCCAGTCGCTCATTTTTCCATAAGCAACGATAACACCATCTTCTAAAGCGAGAAATGCATCTTCTAGAATAGGAAGTTCTTTCATTTCTTTTCCCTTGCGGATAGTCGGGAGGTCTTCTCCGTACTGAACAAGACCTTTGATGTTTTTGATGAGGATTTTTTGCATAGTGCAAGGTAATAATTGTTCTTTACAATTCTATTCCGCTTTCTTTTTTACCACAAAAAAGAAAGCTTGACAAAGAAAAAGGGACGTCCTCATGTTCATCCCTTTTTTTAATTTAAAATCGTTAGTGTCCGATAAAAAATATTGCATTCTTCAGAGTTACAGTCGTAACCTTATAATGCGATGATTGTATCAAATAAAGCTTGCTTTTACTTTTTTTGATGAAATGGAGTTCTCTTACTTTTTTTCATTGCCAAAAAAAGTAACAAAAAAGTCTAGTGCTG
>JAJRQP010000191.1 GCA_024280195.1 Bacteroidota bacterium
TACCCACCAAAATGAAACAATGGTATCTATTTCTCCATTCCCCCCGAAAGAGAAGAGTTTTTCAAAGTAGCTCGGAATTAGACTTGTTTCTTCAATTCTAAAAATAACCCAGCCGAACATCACAATTAAAAAAGTAAGCATCGTAGAAAGAAGTCCTCCCATTCTTTGCAAAACTTTTTTCAAGAATAACCTTTCAAGAATTAAAAACAACCCGTGATAGGCTCCCCAAATCACATAGTTCCATGATGCTCCGTGCCATAATCCTGAAAGCAAGAACACAAACCAAAGGTTAAAAAATAAGCGCGACTTCGTATCTACTCGATTCCCACCAAGAGGGATGTACAAATAATCCCTCATGAAATCACCTAAGGTGATGTGCCATCTTCTCCAGAATTCTGTAATGCTTTTGGATATATACGGAGAATTGAAATTCTCTGGAAAACGGAACCCCATCATTCTCCCCAAACCAATTGCCATATCAGAATAACCTGCAAAATCAAAGTAAATCTGAAACGTATAAGCTAACATCCCAATCCACGCCATTGATGTGCTGAGCGAATGATAATCACTGTTAAAAATCAAGTCGGCTTGTTCTCCCATCAGGTTCGCAATCAATACTTTTTTAGCAAGACCAATGCAAAACCGAAAGAAACCAATGAGTTTGTCATCAATAGAATCAGCTCTGTCTTTAATTTGATCTGCAATGGTTGTAAAACGGACAATTGGACCTGCAATCATCTGCGGAAAGGACATGATATACAGTAGATAGTCTGTTACTTTTTCAAGAGGCGCGTGCAATTTTCTGTAAACATCAATTGAATAAGTCAAGGTCTGAAATGTGTAAAAAGAAATCCCAATTGGCAAGATAACAGAAGTCCAAGCGAGCTCTTCTACGCCGAAAGAATGAAGCGCAGCATTCACATTCTCCACAAAGAAGTTAGCGTATTTAAAATACAGCAGCAATCCTAAATTCAAGAAAATTGAAATACTCAGAAATAATTTTCTTTGCTTCTCTTCTACCGCTTGATGCAACTTTCTAACAATATAAAAATCAATGATGGTTGAGCCTAGAATGACAAAAACAAATTTGGGCGCACCCCAACTGTAGAAGAAAATACTAGCTCCAAGGATGATGTAGTTTTTTAAAACCTTGGGAGCAAGATTGTACACCAATAAAAAAATTGGGAGGAAGTACAACAAGAATAAACTACTACTAAATACCATTCACGTTAAAAGTATATAACGACACGAAAGTAAAAATATTTACAATGAGTTGATTCGCTTAGTTTAAATTGATTTGTAAGTTTTTGAAATGCATAAACATTTCCATGAAATAACTTTCGGGGAGGTAATTATCAATGGTGCACTCACCTATTTTATTGAGCAAGCAAGAATTAATTCGTCCTTCGCTATTTTTCTTATCGTTAGAAAGCATCGCTACCATGGATTGAATATCTTCATCTGATAAATTTGGCATTTTGTAATGAGTTAGAATAGCAGGTTCTATTTCCTCGTAATCGGCGACACTTAATTTACCGTACTTAACAGAAAGAAAAGCTTCCATCACCATTCCGATTGCAACGGCATGACCATGAGGAATATTTGTCGTTCCCATAAAATGCCCTTCAATTGCATGACCAATGGTGTGACCGAAATTTAATGTTTTTCTTATTCCTTTCTCCAAAGGATCTTGTTTTACCACATCGTTTTTGACCTCGATTGATTTTAGCAAAAGCTCTTCCTTTAATTCTTTTAGATGCTCCATTTGTTCAAGAATTTCAAAAAATAACTCTCGGGAAGAAATCAAGCCATGTTTTAACATTTCTGCACAACCACTTTCTAATTCTTCGAGTGGTAATGTCTCTAAGAATGAAGTATCAATAAAAACGGCTTTCGGATTAGAAAAGACACCTATTTGATTTTTATACTGGTTCAAATTAATTCCAGTCTTACCACCGATAGACGCGTCAACCATTGCTAAAAGTGACGTTGGAATATTGATAAAATCAACACCTCTTTTGTAGCAAGATGCAATGAATCCTCCCATATCGGTAATCATTCCACCACCCAAATTAATAATCAAATCGTTTCTTCCAACTTGGTATTCCGTTAATGCTTCCCAGACGCTAAAAGCAATTGACATTTGCTTATTCTCTTCACCTGCAGGTAACAATATAACCTCTGCCTCTGCTAGATCATCGAAGGTTGTAATAAGATATGAAAGGCAATTATCATGTGTGTTTTCATCCACAATAATAACTTTTTTGCTATTGCTATAAGATTGGAGCAAGGTTGGAAAAGAGGATTCTTCCAGTCTTCCAATTTCCAGTTGATAATCAATTGCGTCGATGTATTTCATACGTAGGGTACAAGAATTTAGTCAAAAATAGTGATTTGGATTGCAATCCTATCGAATAAAAGTCAGAAATAAAATTGAGAAGAATTCTTATTCAATTCCAAAAAGCAATTAATTTTACAACATGGTTTCATTTGACAATACAGAAATTGCATTTAAGAGTAAATCGACCAACGATTTAAAGCGAGCATATTGGCTATTTAAAATGGTGAGCAATCGCACATTGGTTAAGTTTGGTAAGTGGGCGACAAATGTTGCTATTAAATTGAGGTTGCCAATAGACGGAATTATTAGGAAAACCATTTTTAAGCAATTCTGTGGAGGTATTTCTATCAAAGATTCTTTAGCAACATCGCAAGAATTGGCAAAATACAATGTTCAGACCATTCTTGATTACAGCATTGAAGGAAAAACGAAAGAGGAAGATTTTGACACTACTGTTCAGGAAATTATTCAGACGATTGAAGAAGCCAAAAATAATGATGCCACCCCTTTTGCGGTATTCAAAATGACAGGTGTTTGCCTTTTTGAAATATTGGAGAAAGCAAACAATGGAGTAGAGAAATTGACCGACACAGAGAAGCAAGAGTATAAAAAACTAGTCGAAAGAATTGATTCGATATGCAAAGCTGCTCATTCTGCAGGTGTTCCATTATTTATCGATGCGGAAGAAACGTGGATTCAGAATACGATAGATAACATTGTGTTGGATATGAGTCACAAATACAATCAGCAACGTGCAATCGTTTTTAACACCTTGCAAATGTATCGTCACGATAGATTAGCTTATTTACAAGAGCAAATTAAGCAAGCAAAAGAAGGTAATTACTTTATCGGAATGAAGTTAGTTCGTGGAGCTTACATGGAGAAAGAAAGGGACAGAGCCGAAGAAAAAGGATATATTTCTCCTATTCAACCAACAAAAGAGGCAACGGATAATGATTTTAATGAAGCCGTTAAGGTTTGCGTTGAGAACATCGATGTTGTTTCGCTTTGCGCAGGTTCACACAACGAAAAAAGTGCAATGATTCTCACAGAATTAATGGGAAAACATGCTATTTCTCGTGATGATAAACGTATTTTCTTTGCTCAACTACTTGGTATGAGCGATCACATTTCTTACAACCTTGCTCACGAAAAATACAACGTTGCAAAGTATGTTCCTTATGGACCTGTAAAGGAGGTTCTTCCATATTTGATTCGACGAGCTGAAGAGAATACATCAGTTGCTGGTCAGACGACACGAGAATTATCGTTAATTATTAAGGAGAGAAAGCGGAGAAGAAATCAATGATTCGGTGATTTAATGTTTCAATGATTTAATGTTTCAATGGATGTCCATAGTAGGTGTCGTTCATTGAATCATTTTTTTAACAGGAATCAACTTCCCCTTGAATCATTAAATCATTAAATTATTAGAGCGAAGTGTTACCTTTCTTTCAGTTTTGTATTATAAGAATACTTTTTACCAACTAAAACTCTTCTTATGATCTCCAACAAAACACTTTACGCGTTGAGCGTTATCCTTATCGACTCTTTTAGTTTTTCACAATCAACTGATACGATTACTCGTTATCAATTCAATTCTCCAGTAAAACAAACCACTTATTTCCGATCTTTTAGCGGAGGAATTAATGCTATTTATAATAACAAAAAAAGTAAAGGAGGAGTTGACATGGCTGTCCAGACCTATCATTATTATATGGTGACGGGAAAGCGGGCAAAAACGGACTCATTGCATCAGTTGAACTTGAAAAAGAAGAGTTCATTGACAGAATTATACAAAGGCTTTCACTTTTTCATTCTCAACAGAGTTGCCATTGATTTTGATTCAGTGCAGACGATGGCTGTTGATTATTTTACGTCATTAAAGTCCTCTCCACTAACATTGCGTGTGAAAAAAGAATTGTTTTTAACAAAACAGCATCAACTTTCTCCATTTAATTACATTCCGGTTATATCCATCCTTTTAACAGGTGATGGACGAACTCTTCCGTATGTTACAGAGAAATCACATATAAAGGCTGGAATAAGTGGACATTTTTATTTAACATTTTCTGCCTTATTTAAACGTTTAGAATTTGACATCAATGGAAATCAAGTTGACCAAGGCGTTATCTATTTCAGGCCGTCGATAGGGTTAGGTTACGGAACAAATGATTTAATGAAAAGTCTTCTTCCCCGTAAAAAGAAAGAACCCATTCTTTCAACAGAATTTACTTTAGGCTTTAAATCTGAAAAAAACTCAATTAAAGATTTTAGTTTGTTATTTGGATACACCGTTAATAAAATTGCAGGACCAAGAATTAGAGCTGGAGTAATTTTGTCGTCTTTGTAGAAGGTAAGAAAAACTAGCTCTATTTAATTTTATA
>JAJRQP010000192.1 GCA_024280195.1 Bacteroidota bacterium
AGGGACACCTGCAAGGATTAATAATGGCTGAATTAGAAGTAGAATCAGAGGGTGAACATTTTGATTTGCCCAACTGGGTGACTAAAAATGTATCTGAAGATGATCGTTATTATAATGCGGTGTTAATTGATGCCTTCGGCCCTCCTAATTATTAGGTGAATTCTATTGTTTAACTTTTTTTAATCCTCCTAAAAATTCCATTACATCTACTCCATCGGCATAATCATCAAGCATCGGACACTGGGCTGAACCAAATGGAAATTTTTCTGTTCCGACAACTACTTGAATCTTATCCTTGTGCTTGTTTATGTATTCATCAACCTCATTTTCATTCTCATAAAAGTGATAATGTATCATAGAAAGAGGAGAAAACAAATCTTCTGATTCACGTAGAAGCACAAAGTTATTGTCTAACAACTCATGTTGATTCAATAAATAAACAGCTTTGTTGTAATCGTAATTGTTTCCGTATTTATTGTTGTGAATTATATCATTAAAAGAAAAGACCCCTTCAAAGAAACGTTTTAATTCAAATCCTTTTGGAAGTATCAGATGTGATACATTTCTACAGCCTAACCCAAAATAACTAAAGATATCCGTTCCTAATGCTTTTATTTCTTCTTCCGTTTCATTACCATTAAAAACTGCTACAGAGGTTCTGTTCTTTCGAAAAACATGAGGATACTTCCCAAAGTATTGTTCAAAATACTTCAGTGAATTGTCACTTCCTGTGGCAATAACAGCATCAATGTCTCCTATTCTTCCTGTCGTGAAAATAATTCTCTCTTTCAATTCTGGGACAAACTTGATTAAACATTCTCCCAAAGCAGGCAACAATGTTTTATCATCTGAGCTTAATTTACAGACAGCTTTATTTCCAGAAAGGAGAACGCATAAAAAATCATGAAAACCTACCAAGGGTATGTTCCCGGCCATAATTAACGCGACAGACTTAGGCTTATTAGAAAAAGGGTACCTCGTCGACCAGTCTTTCAACTTGCTATTTATCAAATTGTTACCTATCTCAAGTAAACTCTTGCAAACATTTTCTTTTGTAAACCAACCATTATAGGACACCTGTCTATTGATTGCTGTTTTCAGAGAATTATATTCATCAGAAGTTACTCCTATTGAAAAATCTGTCCATTCTTTATTCTCTCCAAGTGCACACATTAGTTTACCTAACTGTACAAAACCATTGATTATTTCTTCTTGCTTCACGCTACAAAATTATCTTCTTCAATAGAATAAACCTACATTCATTCGTGAAATTTTAGTTAAAAAAAGAAATAAGTGCAAGAACGTCACTATATTTGCATTTTTAAAACGAGTACAATGGCAATAATTATAACGGACGAATGTATTAACTGTGGAGCTTGTGAGCCCGAATGTCCAAATACAGCTATATATGAAGGTGGTGCAGAATGGAAATACTCTGACGGTACATCTTTAGCGGGAATGATTACAACATTAAACGGCGATGATGTAATTGCCGATGATGACAACGAACCAGTTGACATGGATGTTTATTATATCGTAACAGATAAATGTACAGAATGCGTCGGGTTTCATGACGAACCTCAATGTGCTGCTGTATGTCCAGTTGATTGTTGTATAGACGATGAAGACTTTAGAGAATCTGAAGAAGAACTTTTAGCAAAGAAAGACTTCATGCATTTGGAAGAGTAATAGAATTAAAAACACTTAAAAAAAAGACTTATTTTAAAGAATAGGTCTTTTTTTTGCTCAAAACTTTCACTTTCTATTGCTTGTAAGAATTAATCTACTATTTTTGCAGCTGGGGTAAGTCTTATACGACCAGCTCCCTCTTAATCCTCCAGGGCGGGAACGCAGCAAAGGTATGAGGTTGAGCGGTGCGATGTAAGTAGCTTACCCCTCTTTTTTTGTCTCCTAGTTTGCAGACACAGAGGTTCACAGAGCCATATTGGTCTTTGTAGTATTCAACTTTCACCTCTCACCTTTCATTATAACAAGTATTTATTTCACAGAGGTCCGCAGAGCCATATTGCTCTATGTAGTATTCACCTCTCAACTTTCATTTTTCATTTTTTAATTATACATTCCCCCCTAGAGTTTGTCGAAGTGCTAATTTTTCTATCTTTACAGAAAACTAAAAATCAACTATGAAATTCTTTATTGATACTGCTAACCTTGATGAAATTAAAGAAGCTAATGCGCTTGGAATTCTTGACGGTGTAACAACCAACCCATCCCTGATGGCAAAAGAAGGAATCACTGGAGAAAAAAATATCTTAAATCATTACATCGACATTTGTAACATCGTTGACGGCCCTGTAAGTGCAGAAGTTATTTCAACAGATTTTGAAGGAATTGTACGTGAAGGTGAACACCTTTCAGGGTTGCATGAGAATATTGTTGTAAAGGTTCCAATGATTTTAGAAGGAATTAAAGCAATTAAGTATTTCTCATCAAAAGGTATTAAAACGAATTGCACATTAATCTTCTCTGCTGGACAAGCATTAATTGCCGCAAAAGCGGGAGCAACTTATATTTCTCCATTTTTAGGTCGTTTAGATGATATTTCTGTAAATGGATTAGACTTAATCGCTCAAATTCGTCAGATTTATGACAATTACGCTTACGATACAGAAATTCTTGCAGCTTCTGTAAGACATCCTATGCATATCATTCATTGTGCTGAAATTGGTTCTGATGTAATGACTGGACCTTTAAAAGCAATCAAAGCATTGGCAAATCATCCGTTGACAACCTCTGGTTTAGAAACATTCTTAGCAGATCACGCAAAAGGAAATTCCTAATCAATGATTAACATCCTAATGATTCAATGATGGAAGAAAGAAAAAGAATTGAAGTTTGTTTTACACCTGGAGAATACGAATATTTTAAAGGGGAATACGATATTGTAGTTGTAATTGACGTTCTACGTGCAACTTCTGCCATATGTGCAGCTTTTGACAATGGAATTAAATCTATTATTCCAGTTGCAACAATTGATGAAGCAAGAGATTATCAAAAGAAGGGATATCTAGTAGGCGCAGAACGCAAAGGTCAAATTGTGGAAGGATTTGATTTTGGGAATTCTCCATACTCATACATGAAAGAAGAACTACGAGGAAAAGAAGTTGTTCTCTCTACAACTAACGGAACAAAAGCCTTAAGCATCGCTTCTGACGCTCCTACAGTTGTGGTTGGCGCATTGAATAATCTTGATGCATTGGCAAAATGGTTGTCCGAACAAGACAAAAACATTCTTTGCTTATGCTCCGGGTGGCAAGATAAGTTCAACTTAGAGGATACTATTTGTGCAGGAGCACTTTGTGACCAACTAATTCAAACAGGGAAATTTACTTCTACAGAAGATTCATCAATTGCGGCTAAATATTTGTATATTTCTGCATGGGATAATCCATTAGGTTATTTGAAATCAAGTTCTCACAGAAGAAGATTAAAGAATTTGAACTTGAACGAAGACATTAAATATTGTCTAACACCGAACAAAACAACAGTTATTCCAATATTGAAAGATGGCAAATTGGTTAAATTATAAAGTACTTTTCATTCTTTCCATTCCTTTATTTTTAGGTTTGGGACAGAAAGAATTTTCTCAAAAAAAGTGGGGATTCTTTGGACACAAAAGAATTAACCGTATTGCAACCTTTACTTTACCTCCTGAAATGTTCGGGTTCTACAAAGAACACATTGAGTATCTAACAGAGCATGCTGTTGATCCTGATAAAAGACGCTATGCCGTTGATGGGGAGGCACAGAGACATTACGTTGATATTGACCATTATGCAGAACACGGAGAGGATCCTTTTGAAGTGGTACCAAGAAGATGGAAAGACGCAGTTGCTAAATTGACGGAAGACACATTGCAAGCATACGGAATTGTTCCATGGCACATTATGGTCATGAAATATCGTTTGCAAAGAGCATTTGAAAGGAAAAACGTAGACTTAATTCTCAAATATTCTGCTGATATTGGACATTACATTGGAGATGCAAATGTCCCTCTACATACAACCGAAAATTACAACGGACAACTCACAGACCAAAAAGGTATTCACGGACTATGGGAAAGCCGATTGGTAGAAATCAATTACAAAAACTACGATTACTTTGTTGGAAAGGCAGAGCACCTAGACCATCTACAAGATCATATTTGGCAAGGAGTCATGGCAGCTCATTATGCGCTCGATTCTGTTTTTCAAATGGAAATTGATGTGACCAAAGACCTTGGGACAGATAAAAAATATTCTTTTGAGCGAAGAGGTGCAATAACAACCAAAGTTTATTCGTATGAATTCTCTCAAGAATACCACCGAAGAATGAACGGAATGGTAGAAAGGAGATTACGCGCAGCAATTGCAACAGTAGGTTCTGTTTGGTACACTGCATGGGTAGATGCTGGTCAACCTGATTTATCTGCATTGCAAAACACTCCTCCATCTGCTGAATTACTTGATGAAATGAAGGCTTTGGAGGTTGATTTTCATTCTGGAGAACACAAAGGAAGAATTTGTGAGTAATCAACCAATTACACTTCTTTCCTCTCCCCTTCAAGGATTCACTGACTTTCGTTTTCGCAACGCTTTTCATCATTATTTTGGAGGAA
>JAJRQP010000193.1 GCA_024280195.1 Bacteroidota bacterium
CGATTTACGCGACTTTAAGAAGTTTGGTAAACCTAAATATTTCTTTGGCGTAACGTCTGGCTGTATGGATTCTATGGTGAACCACTACACAGCCAACAAACGAAAACGTTCTACAGATGCTTATACTCCTGGTGGTGCTGCAGGATTTCGTCCTGATTATGCTTCTGAAACCTATGCTAAAATTCTCAAGGAAATCTACCCCGATGTCCCTGTGTTAATGGGCGGTATTGAAGCATCCTTGAGAAGGGTGACTCATTATGATTATTGGTCAGACCAACTAAAGCCTTCCATTTTAGAAACTTCCAATGCTGATTTACTCGTTTACGGGATGGGTGATCAACCTTTACGAGAGATTCTCAAATTACTAAAGAAAGGTGTGCCATTCTCTGGTTTAAGAACCTTAAAACAAGTTGCTTTCATTCAAGAGGAAGAAGAAGAATTACCAAAAAACAAAAACTGGACAACGGTAGAATTAAGCAGTCATGAAGTTTGTTTAGAAGATAAAATTAAGTTTGCTGCCAATTTTAAGACGATAGAAGTTGAATCCAACAAATGGCAAGCGGATCGAATTATTCAGAAAATAAATAAGCGAACCTTGGTTATCAACCCTCCGTATAAGACAATGACGGAAAAGGAAATTGACACCTCATTTGATTTGCCTTATACGAGGTTGCCTCATCCAAAATATAAGAAGCGTGGAGCAATTCCTGCCTATGATATGATTAAATTCTCCATCAACATGCACAGAGGTTGTTTTGGAGGTTGTAGTTTTTGTACTATCTCTGCTCACCAAGGGAAATTCATTGCATCTAGAAGTGAAAAGTCCATCATGAAAGAAGTAGACGAAGTTGTGGAACATCCTGATTTCAAAGGATATATTTCTGACATTGGAGGACCTTCAGCAAATATGTACCGCATGAAAGGCATTGACGAAGATATTTGTGCTAAATGCTCAAGCCCTAGTTGCATTCATCCTGTAATTTGCAGTAATCTAGATACTAGTCACAAACCTTTGACTAATTTATACAAGAAAGTAGATGCGCATCCTGGTGTTAAGAAAGCCTTTATTGGTTCGGGTATTCGCTATGATTTATTGGTGGATGATTTTAACAAGAAAAATGTTGATGGTAACCACGAAGAATACATTGAACAAGTAATCAAACGACACATTAGTGGTCGTTTAAAAGTGGCGCCTGAACACACTTCTGATGCTACACTGAAATTAATGCGAAAACCATCGTTTAAATACTTTCACAAGTTCAAAGAAACCTATGATCGTCTATCGGAAAAACATGGTTTGAATCAACCTTTGATTCCTTATTTCATTTCTTCACACCCTGGCTGTGACAACGAAGACATGGCCAACCTTGCTGCAGAAACAAAAGACATGGGATTCCAACTGGAACAAGTACAGGATTTCACTCCTACCCCAATGACTGTGGCAACAGTTATTTATTATAGTGGCGTTCATCCATATACTTTAAAGCCTTACAAAACGGTTAAAAAGAAAGAAGACAAACTCAACCAACGAAAATTCTTCTTTTGGTATAAACGAGAGAATCACAGTTTTATCAGACAATCATTGAACAAGGCTAAAAGGTCGGACTTAGCAGATAAGCTAATTGGACCCGAAAGGAATCATCAACATAAAGGAGAAAAACAAGTTCCAAAGTGGTTGAAAGAGAGAAGGGGGAAATAGGAGTTGATTCTGAGACAGCAAGTTCTATCGCCCATAGCCTAATAGGCAGAGTAATCGTATTTAAAATTATGCTGTGTTTTTCTACTTAAATGGTCTTATTGTTCCATGAAAACCAAAAGTAAGCTCCTTTATATTAAAGGATTAGAATTATCATTACCCCTTTTTCTTTATTATTAGATTAGAATTTCATACATTCGTAACACTAAACAAATCAACGTGAAAAAACTACTTCCCCTCATCGCATTGGCGATTACATTTTCTTTGCAGTCATTGGCTCAAAACTCATTTCAGGATGCCTATACTGTAAACCCCGAAGTGCCATCTGGACTTCTTGAAGCTGTCGCATGGACGAACACACATATGGTCCATTTGCAAAACCAACAAGCTAGTTGTTCTGGAATTCCACAAGCTTTTGGAATAATGGGGCTACACGACGATGGAAAAGATTACTTCATTGAAAACGGAAAAATCGTTGCTACACTTTCAGGAATAAATATTTATGAGCAGAAACTGTCTGCTGATAATCAAATCATGGCATATGCCTTGGCATTCAAGCAAAAAATGCAACAAAATCAAGTTTTAGGAGGGCTTGGGGTAAACGGGCAATCAATAAGGACTATTCTTCATTCTTTGAGTGAAATACCAGACTCAGGTATTGTGAATTTATTAGCACGAGACATGCAGGTATATTCGATTCTTCGCTTCATGAATTCTGAAGAGAAAGCAATCGAATTTAACTTTACAAAAAGCCAGTTCAATTTGGAAAACATATTTGGATCGGATAATTACGCCGTTTTATCTTCTAAAACCGTTCGATTTACAGAGACTTCTATTCTTTCAGAAAACAATGTCGAATTTAAAGCACCAATTTCCCTGAACAAATCAACGGAATTTGGACCTGCTATTTGGAACCCTGCACCAAGTTGTAATTATAGCTCAAGAAGTGGAACTGCTGTTTCTGCGATCACAATACACACAATACAGGGGTCGTATGCGGGAGCTATTTCTTGGTCACAAAACTGTTCCTCTAATGTTTCCTATCACTATGTTATTCGCTCTTCTGATGGACAAGTAACACAAATGGTTCTTGAGGCGAATAAGGCTTGGCATGTAGGAAGCGAAAATCCATATACTATAGGTTACGAACATGAAGGTTATGTTGACAATCCATCATGGTATACAACACCAATGTACAATAGTTCTGCAGAATTAAGTCGTGACATTTGTAACAGTGGGTATGGCATACCTCCTTTGAGAACATTCTATGGACAAGCAACTGTTGGCGTAAATCTTTTAGGAGCTTGCACTAAGATTAAAGGACATCAACACTTCCCTAATCAGTCGCATGTTGACCCAGGTGTAAATTGGGATTGGGAGAGGTATTATCGCTTAATTAATAACACCCCGCCGGTCACAACTATTACTTCAACTTCAGGAACATTTTTAGATTCTGGAGGAAGTGGAGGAGATTATTCTAATGATGAACGTCAACTATGGTTGTTTCAACCAACTGGAGCAACAAGTGTCACGCTTAATTTCTCCGCATTTAACACTGAATTAGATTACGATAGATTGTTTATATACGATGGAGCAACAATCGACTCTCCTTTAATAGGAGAATACATGGGAACCAATTCTCCAGGTACTATTACATCTTCAGGAGCGTCTTTGTTAGTAGAATTTAGAAGTGATTGTGGGACAACTGCTCCAGGATGGAATGCAAGTTATACAGCTGCAATTACTCCTCCTCCAACCCCTGCAAATGATGAATGTTCTGGCGCAACGATTCTTAATGTAAATAACGATACTTTATGTGCGTTAACGAGTTCATCAAGTTTAACAGGTGCAACAGCATCAGTTGAGAATACAAGTGCATGTATTGGAATAGAGAATGATGATGTTTGGTTTTCATTTATTGCTTTAGACACCTCACATACAGTTTCCTTATTGAATATAGTAGGGTCAACGACCGATCTGTTTCATTCTGTTTGGGAAGGAACATGTGGATCCTTAACTTTGCTTGCTAATTCTTGCAGTGATTCAGATCAAAGTACATTGTCTAACCTAACCATCGGAACTACTTATTTGGTAAGAGTAAACTCTACAGGTTCTAATACTGGAGAAAGCGTTGATTTTGATATTTGTATTGGGACACCTCCTACACCTGTTGTTCCAATTGATTCCATCAAACCAACAACTTTAATTCAAGCACCTGCTAATTCTTGGGAAACGACTGACTTTACAGTTAATTTTACAGATGCTGATAATGAAAGCGGTCTTTTCGAAAGGTTTTATTTAGTTAGCGAAAAAGATTTGGTCTCCAATGATTGGAGTTCGAATGGTAACGCCCGTTTTGCCAACGAAAACTTTCAAGATAACGCCAGTAATTGGCTTCCTGTCACTGGCTCTTTTACTATTAACTCTGGAACTTATGAATTAAATGACGTTGCCGAACAAAACTCCAACACCTATATGAGTGTTCAGCAGAATAATTTGGAGACTTATTTATATGAATGGGATCAAACAATTACTAGTGCAGGAACAAATCAACGAGCCGGAATACACTTCTTTTGCGACAACCCAAATCTAAGCAATAGAGGGAATTCGTATTTTGTCTATTTAAGAGAAAATGACAATGCTGTAGAAATTTTTTCAGTTGACAACAATGTCTTCAATTCTGAGTCATACACTCCATTTACTATTAATTCAGGGCAAACATATAATTGTAAAGTGCTATTTAACCCTACTACTGGATTGATTAAAGTTTACCTAGATGATGAACTTATTTCAGAATGGACAGACACAACACCACTTACTTCTGGAGGTTTTATTTCTTTACGAACTGGAGGTTGTTCTGTGCAATTTGACAACATTCATGTGTACCATTCTAGATTGAGTCAAGTAACTATTTCAACTAGTGGTTCTGGCGCTGATATTCTTACAGAAAGTGAAAACGCTGTTCATTCAGGAAATATTCGTTCGATAGTTATTGATAGCGCTGATAACTGGTCTTCAGTAGATTCTAAAAATTACCTGATTGATTTTACCCCACCAACGCTAGTCAACTTAAATGATGGAAATGCAACTGACATTGATACATTCTCAGTTGCAACTATTGAAGGCAATTGGTCAATAGAGGACATTCATTCTCAAGTTGGCAATTTTGACGTTGCAATTGGGACTGCTGCTGGATTAGATGATGTCGTTTCTTGGACGACAAACTCTATTTCATCTGTCTATTCATCTGTTTTATCCAATCCAATTATCAATCAAATTTATTACATTTCTGTTCGAGCGACGAATAACGCAGGATTAATGAACGAATTCTCAAGTGATGGACAACGATACGTTTCTACTGCTGGCATCAATGATTTATCGAAGGTGTTAGAATCTATCGTTATATATCCAAACCCAAGTTCTGAGTTTATTCAATTTAAGAATGTCTCTGAAGAGTTTGAAGTGATTATCTCAGATGCAAAAGGAAAGATTTGTTTACAAAAAAAACTACAGCCTACTTCGGTAATTGACATTTCGAACTTTTCAACAGGAAGCTATTCTGTGTTGTTAAAAATAAGAGAACAATTTATAGTCAAGAAGATAGTAGTTGAATAAAGTACACAAGTAAGCATCAATAAAAAAAGGCTGTCCAAATAGACAGCCTTTAATTTTATATAAGAATCAGATTTAAGATTCAGCTCCC
>JAJRQP010000194.1 GCA_024280195.1 Bacteroidota bacterium
GTGGAGACCAAATTGGTGCTGGTAATTTTGTAGTATATGAAGGAACTGGTACTTCTGTAACAGTAACTGGTTTAACACCCGGTACAGATTATTATTATTCTGTATTTGAATACACTACAGCAACTAATTGTTATTTAACACCTGCTTTGATTGGAAATTCTGTAACAACTGGTGTTGCTCCTTGTACTGTTTGTGGAGATGCTACATCTTCTACGGATGATGCTACAGGTGTGACTGAAGTGATTTTTAATACCATTTCAAATCCTTCTGCAGGTGATCCAGAATATACAGATTATACAGCAATGTCAACAGATGTTAATACAAATCAAACTTATACTTTGTCTGTAAAAGTTAACACAGCAGGTAATTATACTACTCCAACTAAAGCATGGGTCGATTGGAATCAAGATTGTGACTTTTTGGATGCTGGAGAAGAATATGATTTAGGTGCAGCAACAAATGTTACTGATGGAGTTACAAGTTTATCCCCAGTATCAATAACAATTCCTGTAAATGCCGCGTTGGGTAATACCATCATGAGAATTAGAACAACTTATAGTACAGCTCCAGTTCCTTGTGGAGACCAAAGTTACAGTGAAGTAGAAGATTACACAATCAATATTATTGATGCATCTTCAGTACTTCCTGTAGCTAGTTTCACTACTCCAACACCTATTTGTGCAAATTCAAGTGTCACGTTTACTGATGCCTCAACAAACGCAACAAGTTGGTTATGGAATTTTGGAGATGGCACAGCAACTTCTAATTCACAGAACCCTGTACATACTTATGTTAATTCAGGATTATTTACAGTTACATTAACCGTAACAAATAGTGTTGGTTCTGGCGCGACAACAACAAACATAACTGTTGATGGTTGTGCAGGAATTGAAGAAAATGGATTAGAAGGAGTAGAATTATTCCCAAGCCCAAACAACGGTAAATTTGTAATTACAGGATTGGATAATGGAACAACATACAGAGTTTATGATTCAAAAGGAAGAATCATTGTTATAGATGTTGTTGATACAGATCCTACTGAAGTTACTCTTCCATCTGTTGAAACAGGTGTCTATTACCTACACTCTATTAAGAATGGAGAAGAAGGGAAAATTAAATTCTTGATTGCAAAATAAGAAGAGTTTAGTTACCTGATAAGAGGTCATTCTCTTATCATAGAAAATAATGAACACCATCAAGATAAACTTGGTGGTGTTTTTTTGTTGTATAAATCTATAATAGAAAGTTCTTACAAAGAAAGAAGAAAACTCTACTCCATAAAGAGTATTTCACAATGATTATCATCCACACATTTGTCGTGTCGTGCAAGTTGTTTTCATTTAGTTTCATGATTGGTCACTCTATAGAGAAACAACAACTAAGCAAGCTTATTTTTACGTATAGTAACCATTAATTTGAAAACCTGAACAGAACAATCAGAATGAATACACAACTGTTCACCAGATATGAGCGCACAAAAAAGCCACTCTGTTAAGAATGGCTTTAAAATACAATAGTAATAAGTATTTCTTAATGATTGTGTCCTTCGTGACCCTCTTCGGTAGTTTCAGCGGAAGGCGCTTCAACATCAATCATTTCAATATCAAAAACAAGATCAGAATATGGAGGAATAGCTCCTGGACGACCTTTAGCTCCATAAGCTGCATAGTAAGGAATAATTAATTTTCCTTTTCCACCTTTTCCAATCATACCCATTCCTTCTTCAAAACCAGGTATCATTCTTTGCTCCTTAAATTTAAAATCCATTGTTTTGTTTCTATCGTAAGACGAATCAAATTTCTTTCCTGAAACTCTAAATGTTCCTTTGTAGTGAACCTTTAAGTTTGCTCCTCTAACTGGTATTGCATCTTTGTCTCCAGCATTGTCAATAATATATACCAAGCCAGATGGAGATTGTTTTGCATTTGGGAAATCTTTTTTCACTTCTTCAAACATAAATGCCTTGTATTGATCTTCTGACATTGCAGCACATTTCTTAAAGTATTTTTTTTCTTCAACTTCTTTCAATTTTATTTCATTGTAAACTTTCGCAAATTGCTCTGTTGCTTTCCATTTTTTAGCTACTTTCCCTTTACGAATGATTTTAACAGAGATAAGCATATCATTCGCTTCAATTGCGTTCACAACATCTTGTCCTGAGATTACATGACCAAAAACAGTGTGCTTACCATCTAACCAAGGAGTTGCTTTATGAGTTATGAAGAATTGACTCCCATTCGTTGCTGGTCCAGAATTGGCCATTGATAGAATTCCAGGTCCTGTATGTTTTAATGTAGGATCTATTTCATCTGAGAAACGGTGCTTTGGTCCTCCTGAACCATTGCCATCAGGATCTCCTCCTTGCACCATAAAATCAGCAATCACTCGATGAAATTTTAATCCGTTGTAAAAAGGTGTTGTATATTCTAAGGAGTCTTCAACCGTGAAATCTCCTTCTGCAAGACCAACAAAATTGGCAACTGTCATTGGTGTTTTTTCAAATTCTAGTTGGATTAGAATGATTCCTTTCGATGTATTCATTTCTGCATACATCCCTTTTTCCAATTTCGGTTTTTTAGCTTTCTTTTTTTTCTCTCCTGTTGTACCGGCAAATGTTGCGGTTGCAAAAACAAGTGTAAATAAGGCAAATAATATTTTTGTCATCGTTTTAAAATTTTATGTTTTCAAATGTATTGATTAATTGTGAGTTTTCCTTTGCAAAAGTTGCGCCGAAGCTGAATTTTATGATTTTTTTGCGTTGACCGATTAATTTCTAGGGTCACTTCCCCAGAACATCTTGTTACGAATAGTGTCCAAAAAGTTATTGTCTTCAAACTTAATTACATTAATCATGTATTCCGCTTTGTGAATAATCACTTCTTCATTTTGTTTAATGCTTAATGATTTCCCATCCAAAGCAATGAGGTAAGAACGACTTCTCCCATCAATTGTTAATTTAATTGGCATGTGATCAGGAACAACCATTGGGCGAACATTTAAGTTATGCGGTGCAATTGGTGTCAGAATGTGAACTTGGCAACCTGGAGTAACAATAGGTCCACCACAACTTAAGTTATATGCCGTTGATCCAGAAGGTGTTGAGACAATCAACCCATCTGCCCAGTAAGAATTTAGGTATTTCCCTTCTAATGATGCATGCACTGTAATCATAGAAGCAGATTCTCGTTTCTGCAAGGTAACTTCATTAAAAGCAACATTTTCTTCTCCAAATAAATTTCTTTCGGTCTCTACACGAATCAATGATCTTTTTTGGTGAACGAATTCTTTTTGTTTAACCAATTCCATTGCTTGATGAATTTCTTCTTTGGGAATATTGGCTAAAAAACCTAAACGACCTGTATTAATACCCAAAACAGGAACTCCTGAATCTCTCACAAAACGAACATTCTGAATAAAAGTACCATCTCCACCCATGCTCAAACTTAAATCAATTCCAGATTTAAAGTCATCATGAGAAGAGAATGAATCGCAACTATCTGCAATGCCCACTTTTTTAATCAACTTCTCTTTTAGATCAGTATGAAAAATAGGATTCCATCCAAAATCTTTTAGGGTCTTGATTAGTTCTGCGTAATAACTCGCATTCTGTTTGTTAACTTTTCTTCCAAAGATGGCTACATTCATCTCTTATAAATTCAAATAATTCATTAGTGCATCGTATCTAAACTGCATATCATCAAGATTGCTGCTTTTTTGATAGGTTGCTTTAATGGTATAATCGTATCGTTCAAATGTTCGAATGATTCGGTCTAATTCTATTTTATTAATTTTCAAGGTAACTTCAATATTCGTCGATTCCGGAGAGGACATAATATAAGAACTTAATATTTTCGCATCATTGCTTTCAACAATCTGTGCAATTTGTGCCAAAGAATAATCAATTGTTGCCATTTCAAGAACTAAAATCCCACCATTCTCTCGAATACTTCCTGTTTTTGCAATAAGCGACATAAGATGTTGAACCGTTGTACAACCTAAATATTTTTCATTCTCATCGAGGACAGGAACGATGCTTAATTTCAGTTCTGAAACCTTAGAAAGCACTTGGTAAATATGATCTTTAGAAAGCACATAAGGTCTAGGAAGATGTTGAAATAACTTATCCAAAGTCTTATCCATTTCCATTTGGTCGAGAATATCACTTTCAGAAACAACGCCCACAAAATTTCCATTTTTGAGAACGGGAAGGTGTGATACTTTAAATTCTTCCATCCAATTCAGAGCTTTTTCAGCTGTATCTGAATGTTTTAAAGGAGGGATTTCGTCGTTTATAAGTTCTTTTGCAATCATTGATAGTGCTAATGTACTATAATACTGAGTAACTTTGTACTTTTGTAGGACAAAAATGTAGCTGTTATGACAATGCTAAGTGTAAATGTGAACAAAATTGCGACCTTGAGAAATGCACGAGGAGAAGACACACCAAATGTAGTTCAAGTTGCGATTGATTGCGAACGGTTTGGTGCCGATGGAATAACTGTTCATCCACGACCAGATGAACGACACATCACACGACAAGATGTCTATGATTTAGCAAAGGTTGTTACCACAGAATTTAACATTGAAGGTTATCCCAACCAACGATTCATTGATTTGGTTTCAGAGGTTGTTCCCGCACAGGCAACTTTGGTTCCTGACCCTCCAGGAGTTTTAACCTCTAATGCAGGTTGGGACACAAAAGAAAATGAAGGGCTATTAAAAGACCTTGCGCAAGAATTACGTAGAAAAAATATTCGTTCTTCCATTTTTGTGGATACTAATTTGCAAAACATTGAATACGCTGCGAAATGTGGTGTTGACAGAATAGAACTGTACACTGGTCCTTATGCGAAGAATTTCAAATCAAATCCTGAGGAAGCGATTGAAGATTATATTACTGCAGCAAATTTAGCGGTGAAACTAGGTTTAGGATTAAATGCAGGTCACGATTTAGATTTGCACAACCTGAAGTATTTCAAAGACAACATTATTGGCTTGCAAGAGGTTTCTATTGGACACGCTTTGATTTCTGATGCACTTTATTTAGGCTTGGAGAATACGGTACAGATGTATAAACGTTTGTTGGGTTGATTATAAACTCATCATTACAAGAGAAGAAAATTTGATTGTCATCAATTCATCTTTGATTTCTTTTGCAATCGACAATCCTTTGATATACCAATTTAAAGATTCTTCTAAGTGTCCTTTTATACCCGCTTGATCTCCAAGTAATAGGATCTTGCTCAATTCGATTTCTTTTTGTGATTTTTGTGTTGAGACTGTTAACATTCCTTTTTTAAGCAAAGTTAGGTCGTGTGTAAGTAAAAGGAGGTTAGGGATTTGTTACGATTAGGTTAAGGATTGTTGGGGTGACATTTCAAGGTCATTTTAAATGTCGTATAAAATTCAATTTTTGTCGGTATCCACTTATTTGTAAATAACTATCTTTCGAAGAACTTTATAGAAATAGTTGATGAATAGAATTGCAAAAAGAATAAAAGATGTACGTAAGTTGAAAGGTCTTACACAAGAAGAGCTTGCAGAGCTTTCAAATGTGAATTTAAGAACAATTCAGCGAATTGAGAATAATAAAAATGAACCAAGAAGGCAAACGTTAGTTTTAATATGTAATGTTTTAGCAATAGACATAAATGAGTTTGCAAACGGAGAAAGTATCAAAAGAAATACTCTTGGAAATAAAATAGTGAATGTGTTATTTTTAGTTGTGCTAAATTTAATATTAATGGGCATTGTCGGTTTTTTAACACTTGATTCTAAAGCAAATATTAACAGTGTATTTGGTGGTTTTTTATTGAGTGTTTTTATTCCTCTTTTTATTGTACAAATGACAAAAAAAATGAGCGGTTTAGAGCGGTTAATTAAATTTGGCTCGGGATATTTTTCCTACTTCCTCCTAGTAATCTTTAACCTTGGATTTCCAATAGGTTTCTTAACAGGTTTGTTTCCCTGCCTATTAATAAGCTTATTTATTTTATACTTTGGTTCATTATTAATTAGAAACTATACTTAACCCTATTATTCTACCTCATCATTTTAGCAACGTACTTCCCAATAATATCAAACTCTAAATTGACAGTACTCCCAACTTCTATTTGATGAAAGTTGGTGAACTCATATGTGTAAGGAATAATATGAACA
>JAJRQP010000195.1 GCA_024280195.1 Bacteroidota bacterium
AAGATCAATCGATATTCTATGTCCAATTTGCAACGCCAAAGCAGTTTCCCCGACTAAAAAAAAATCGTCGAACTGACTATTAAAACAAATTGCTTTTAATAGTTCCAGTGTTTTCCTGCTGACTGTGTTTGTTTGTAACATCGAAATTCTTGTTTTGGAATATTGAACAATCTACTTAAAAAATTAAGATTTTTGTTAGTTAAAGACCTTATCATTAGTGCTTCTTTTTTGATTAATTCCAAGCCATAATATTTTTTGATAAGATGCCAGTCAGCCAAACTACCATGTGTTATAACTCGCTCAATGACAAAGCGTGTGTGCTTTTCAAAATCAATGGATTCTATACCTACATCCCAAAAAATATGCTTAGATAATTGCATAATCAAAGGTATTGAATTATTCGGAGAATTAGTAAATAGCGATTGGAATTTATGAAATCTCGAAGTACACAGTTCCAATTATTATTAATTTAGAAAATTAAACCACTGCTTTTTTCTTTACTAAACTCGAATTATTCTCCACAAATTTTTCCAACACGCTAAAGAAATTCAAAATATTTTCCTTAGAGTTATTAGCATTGATTGTCACCAAACGAATGAAAGTGTCATCATTAAAAGAACCAAATCCTACAACTGTAATTTGATGCTCATACAAGGCGGTGCAAAGTGCCATTGGATCGACATTCTTATAATTAAAACAAATAGAAATAGAATCGTCATAACTGTAGAAGGTGTAATCTGGATTCTTTCTCACGTATTCTCTTGCAACATCTGCCAATTCAAATTGATGGTCTACAATTTTCTCTAGTCCATTTGTTCCAACAGACTTCCATAAGGTCCAAAATTTCAATGCATCATTTCTTCTTCCGCATTGAAAAGAGGTTTTACCTAAGTTAAAATCATCCCCATCTGTTTGATAGAGGTAATCTGCTTCATTGCTAAAAGAATCGTGCAATTGCTTTTTGTCTCTCACCAAAATAATTGAACACGTCATTGGCGTCCCAATCATTTTGTGCGCATTGTAACTGAAAGAATTTGATCGTTCTATTCCTTTAACAAGGTGCTTGTATTTGTCACTAAAAATGACACTTCCAGAATAAGCACCATCGACGTGCAACCAAACATCGTATTTCTCCGTAATGTCCGCTAACTCATTGATTGGGTCAAAAGCACCTAAAACGGTTGTTCCGGCAGTGCAATTAACATAGGTTGGAATAAATCCATCTGCCAAGTCTTTTATTATTTGCTCTTCTAATTTGGACGCAATCATTTTACCTTCCAAATCTGCTGGAATGTATCGAATATTGTCTCTTCCTATTCCTGCGAAACTCGCATTCTTAGCGTTGGAATAATGAGATTCTGCAGAAGTGTAAATAATCAATGGCTGTGTCATTCCTTTTGTTCTGCAACTCGGATCTTTAGCATCTCTTGCCATCACTAATGCCATATAATTACTCATAGAACCTCCCGTTGGAAATGTTCCGTTACTTTGTTCCCCGTAACCAATAAGATCACAAGAACGTCGAATGATTTCTTGCTCAATTCCAACCTGAGGACCTGCAACCTTGTAAGTGTACATACTATTATTCAACATCACAGCTAATAAGTCACCCAAAACAGCTTTGCTCTGTCTTCCTCCAAAGAGTTGATTGAAGAATAAATTTGTTGCCGTTTTCGGTGTAGAAATAAGGACCTCTTTTAGAACTTCCTTAAATTTTTCATCCACCATTGCAGCATCGTTCAAGGATAAATCAATGGAATCGTATAATTTCTCCGAATCGATTCTATCTGCTACGGGATTTTTTTGTTCTTCGTTGAGTAAAACTTCAACCAGTTCATTGAACAAGGCTAAATCATTATTAATCTCTGACATTCTATTTTATTCTTAAATTATTTTGATGCAATCGTGTGATATTTCAACACTTTATTAATTATTTCTCCAGAATTCTCATCGAACAAGTTACAATTTCGAATTGGTTTTGCGTAAAGATGTAGTGACATGCTTCGTTGATTGGAAACATTCTCCAATCGATGGTATCCCATAAAATCAATCATATAAGTGACATCGTTTTGTTTTGCAACAGCAGAATCGATGACAAGCATCTCACCTGAATCATTTTTCTTATAAATAGTCTCTTTAAATTCTCCGGTAATCACTTTTACCCAACATTCTTCCCCTCCATGATCATGAATGGGTGTTTTATGTCCTTTCTCCCAACAAAGAAGAATCAATTCAAAATCTTCATTATCAATGATGCAATTACGCGTGTAAAAATCAGAAGACCATGAACCAAAACTTTCAAAAACAGTACTCGGAATTGCTAAAGAATTCAAGATGTTAAAAAAGTTCGTCCTCTCCCCTTCGGATAGTGCAACGATTAAATCGTCTATAGATTGAATGGTATTAATGGAGTCCTTATTAGAATTCAATGGTGTTATTTTTGTAAAGCGTACTACAAACCCAAGGTCATTCCTCAAATCTCTCTGTTGATTTTGATATAACAAATGTTAATCATTCTAACCGTCACGAATTTAACAAAAAAAAATATTTTTATGCTGATTTTCCGTGATTTTGTGATAAAAATTGCAATTTATACTCCTTTTTTAAGCATTTTACATAAAAATTATGACGCTACCTTATTGTTTTGTCCAATTATAATCAAAACAATTTGAGAGCATCACTAACCTTAACAAGACGATGGACCAAGATTTTCTAATCAAAATAAGTGTATTAGCAGTTTATGTAGGAATACTATTTCTTATCGGAATAATGGCCTCTCGGAAAATAAAAAGCATGAGCGATTATTATGTAGGAGGAAAGCAAATGGGTTTTTGGGCCGTTGCTTTTTCTGCAAGAGCCACAGGAGAATCTGGTTGGTTGCTCATCGGCCTCACCGGTATGGGAGCAATGGCTGGTTATTCTGGCTATTGGGTAGTTGCGGGAGAATTACTCGGCGTTTTTGTATCCTGGCAATTTATGGCAAAGCGATTCAAAAAAAGATCAGACAGTTATGGCTCCATTACGATACCCGATTACTTGCACAGTCATTTTAAATCTCAAACACATACACTTCGTGTAATTGCAGCATCTGTACTTGTTATATTCATCGTCATTTACGTTGCTTCGTAAATAGATGTCACTGGCGTTGCATTCAATTCTATGTTAGGTATCGATTATGAACTAGGTGCATTAATTGGCTTCGTGATTGTTCTCGCCTACATTTTTATTGGTGGATTTGTCGCCGCAGTTTGGTCAGATTTCTTTCAAG
>JAJRQP010000196.1 GCA_024280195.1 Bacteroidota bacterium
GGTTCCTATACCGTCTTCACAGTTGCCATAGATGCAATTAGCAGTAGAATCACAGCTTAAAAAAACGAGGAATAAAAAGGATAGAAATATTCTCATAAAGGTAATAAACGAAAAAAAACGGGAAAGCTTACACGGGGGGTGTTAAGTTTATTCAATAAAAAAAGCCTTACATCTCTGTAAGGCTTTTGCTCTCCCTCTAGGACTCGAACCTAGGACCCTCTGATTAACAGTCAGATGCTCTAACCAACTGAGCTAAGGGAGAATTTTCACTTTTTCGTTCAAAAGCGAATGCAAATATAGACAAAGAAATTATTGTTGCAATACAAAAACAAAAAAAAATCGTTTTCTAGGAAAATTTTTAGAGAGAATAACTAATTAGACACAATAAAAGCATCTTTATATCCTCTATTTCGCACCTTTTTAAGATCTAGTTTTGCATCCTTTTTCGTTGCATAACTACCAACTTTATAGATGTATTTATACTTCTTTGTTGTCTTAAGTTTTGTTCTAATTACACTCATTTTTAATGAATTAAACACCGGATCTTTTTCATCAATCGGATTAATTGAAGACATAATTTGAATACTATAAGAACCTGAAACTTCTTGAGCCTGCTCTTTCTTTCTTCTAAACGCAACCTGTGGAAACTCTTTTTCTATAGTAGATCTAAATCCTCTAAAAATTGCAGAAGCAATAATTTCTTGACCATAAGTGGTGTTTAAATAGCGTACTTCCTTTAGGTTGCTCATAAATCCACACTCCACCAAAACACTCGTCATGTTTGTGTATTTTAAAACCTGTAAAGTATGTTGCAAATCCTTCATGTCTTTTACTCCTCTCGATTTTCTTCCGGCTCTGGAAGATAATTGTTGCTCAATCTCTTTGGCAAACGCAACGGACTTTGATAAGTGCATAGAATGGACATGTGTTTCCGTTCCACGAACAGCTTTTCGGTCGCTATGATTGCAATGAATACTGATAAAATAATCGGCATGACTTAGATTTGCTTTTTGCACTCTTTCATCAAGAGATGGGTAAACATCTTTCGTTCGGGTATAAATAACTTCGACATTTTGTAAATATTTTTCGATGTACCCTCCCAGAAACAGAGCTATTTTTAGATTGATTTCCTTTTCTGATAGAAAGTTAGAAGAATGTGCCAAATTACCATAATCATCTCCTCCATGACCGGCATCTATTACTACTTTTATCTTCTTTCCTGACTCGGAAAGTGAAGTGAAAGCAATTGCAGAAAAAAGAATTAAAAGAATAATACGCATGGACAAATTTACGGTTGATAGTTTTTCGTTTCTTTGTATTAGCAAAAGCTTACCAATAATTGTTTGTTAATATCGAAGAATGAATAAAGAAGTAGTAGCACTTATCGAAATAGGAGGGTCGCATGATGAATGTTTATTAACTCAATTTCACGCATTGAAGTCTGCGGGAATAAGTATTGCTTTTGTTACTACTCAAGAAGTATTAGATAGAAATTCTTCTTTTGAAAATTACATAGACCATCAATTAGTTTTGCCGAAGGAGGAATTAAAAAGCAGGTTAAAATCTTCAAAAAAGATAAAAAGGTATTTGCAAAAAGTAAATGCATCCAAAGTTGTTTTAAACACTGCTCATGGAAATATTGCAAGAAATTTAGCTGTGCTTTGTCTTTTTAGTAAGATGAAATTCTATGGAATTCTACACACAACGATCAAACTGGAAGGAAGTTTTACACAGAAACTCATCAGTTGTAAAGTAAAAAACTATTTCTTGCTCAGCGAGTTTTTATGCAATAAAGCACAGAATATCAGTAAATTAAGTTTTGATTGGTTTTACCCATTGCGATTTAGTTTGGAAGGAAAACCAAGTTCTTTAAAAACTAAAAAAAGAATTGTTGTGATTGGTGGCGTTGAAAATAGAAGAAAGGATTTATCAGGTTTTGTTGACATGATTGAAGGAATAAAAACTGATGCAGAATTTATTTTTTTAGGGAAAAGTGATTCCTCGAATGAAGAGGTAATTGCTTTTAAAGAAAAATTGAAAAAGACAGGGCTGGAAAGTAAAGTGAAATTATATGACTCTTTTGTTTCCAATAAAGAATTCTCGGAAGTTGTACAATCATGTGATGCTATTTTACCACTTGTTCATCCGAACACTCCAAGCGCAAAAGAATATTTTAACCGACAAATTTCAGGTGCAATGACGGTTGCTTTTGGTTATAAAAAACCGTTGTTGATTCATGAAGGTTATGCTCATATCAAAGAAATGCAAATGACTAGTCTATATTATTCTCAAAATAATTTTGATGACATTCTTCAAGAGAACGAGAAAATGAAAGAAGTAGAATTAACCATGAAAAAATCAACTGTTTTACAAGTTGAAACACAAGAAAAAAGGTATTTAAACTTTCTAGAAAGCTAGAATTAAACAATCATTTCTCTAGCTTGAAATAATCAAAAACAACCTTGCCTTTTGCGATACCTATAACTGCTTGCAATGTTTCTAAAGATGCGTTTTTAATAGCGCCTACCGTTTTAAGTGATTTCATTAAATCTTCATGTGTTTTGGGTCCAATTCCTTCTATTTGAGTGATTTCAGAAGTCAAAGATGCTTTGCTTCGTTTATTTCTGTGGTGAGTGATTCCAAAGCGGTGAGCTTCATTTCGCAAATATTGAATAACGCGTAAACTTTCCGATTTTTTGTCAATGTAAATAGGCAAGCTGTCACCAGGAAAGAAAATTTCCTCTAACCTTTTCGCAATTCCAACTATTGCAATTTTCCCCCTCAAGTCTAATCTTTCTAATGCAATAAGTGCAGAACTTAATTGTCCCTTTCCACCATCAATCACAATCAATTGAGGCAAAGACTCCTTCTCTTCGACTAACCTTTTGTACCGACGATAAACAACTTCTTCCATCGAAGCAAAATCATCCGGTCCGTCTACTGTTTTAATGTTAAAATGGCGGTAATCCTTTTTGCTTGGCTTTGCATTCTTGAAAACGACACAGGCAGCAACGGCATTTGTTCCTTGCAAATTAGAGTTGTCAAAACATTCAATATGAACGGGAGCATCTGGCAATCGGAAATCAACGCGGATTTGTTCTAAAATTCGTTCGGTATGTCGCTCAGGGTTTTTGATTTTCTCCTGCTTCAGCTTTTCTAATCGGAAGAATTTAGTATTGCGTTTAGAAAGGTCAATCAATGCTTTTTTATCCCCTCTTTGCGGGACAAAAAAGGAAACTTCATCGAGTTCGAGTTCAATTTTCTCTTCGATTAAAACTTCTTTTGTAATGCTTTTAAAACGCTCTCGCATCTCTGGTAGAACATAACCAATTATGTCTGCAGATGTTTCTTCTAATTTCTTTTTAACCTCGACTGTAAACCCATGAATAATTGCTCCGTTGTTAATCGCTAAATAGTTGACAAAAGCACTTTTCTCATCCTGCAAAACAGTAATGACATCCACTTGAGAAATGGTGGGAGAAACAACCGTAGATTTTGCCTTGTATCGGTTAATCGTTTCAATCTTTGACTTAATTTCTTGCGCTTCCTCAAATTGAAGGTTCTTAGAATAGTCGAGCATCTTTGCTTTCAGAGACTTTATCACTTCACCGATATTTCCTTTTACAATGTGCTCTATTTCTTGAATGTATTGTGCGTATTCTTCTTCTGTTTCTTTGCCTTCACACCCTCCTTTGCAGTTACCAATGTGATATTCTAAACAAACCTTATGCTTCCCTTCGGCTATTTTACTTTTAGATAAATCTAAGGAGCAATTTCGAAGCGGATAAACATCGCGAATGAAAGATAGTAATGTGTTTACAACTTTAACACTGGGGTAAGGACCGAAATATTTTGAACCATCTTTAATCATTCTCCGAGTCGTAAACACACGAGGGAAGGCTTCGTTTTTAATACATATCCAAGGATAAGTTTTATCGTCTTTTAACTGAATATTGTATTTAGGTTGGTATTTTTTGATGAGGTTGTTCTCCAGTAAAAGAGCATCTAACTCTGTATCAACAACAATGTATTTAATATCAACGATTTGACGAACAAGAACTCTCGTTTTACCATATTCTTGCGTTTTATTAAAATAGGAAGAAACTCTTTTCTTAAGGTTTTTAGCCTTTCCAACGTAGAGAATTTTATCAGAAGAATCATAAAACTGATACACCCCAGGTTTTTCTGGAAGTGTTCTCAACTTCAATTTAATTTCTTCACTCTTTGCTGCCATAAATCAAATGTAGCAAATTAGAAGAAAGAAAAGATAGAGACTAGCGCCCAATAATTTCGTAAAGCTCATTAAGATTCGGAGAAATGATGATCTCAATTCTTCTGTTCTTTGCTTTGTCGTTTACGTCAACAGGGATAAATTCGGAACGACCAGCTGCCATTAATTGTGTCGGATTGATTTCAGAATTTGCCAACATTATTTCTATTACAGAGGTTGAACGAAGAACGGATAATTCCCAGTTGTTCTTGGGGTGCTTCGTTCCTGCCATTTTATCGGTATCCGTGTGTCCTTCAACAATTATTTCCAAATCTTTCTCGGTTTCCAAAACCTTTGCAAGATCTATCAAGGCTTCTTGTCCTTCTGTTTCAACGGTTGTGCTGCCTGAACTGAAAAGTAATTTAGCCTCTAGACTTACGTAGATTTTTCCGTTTTTTTCTTCAACCTTTAACCCTTTGTTTGCAAAACCTTTCAATGCATTGGCCACCTTGTTTTTTAAGAGTTGAGTTGCTTCATCTTGTTCTCTGATGATTGTTTCAAGTTCATTCACTCTTTGCTCTCTTTCAACGAGAAGAGCTTGCTTTGCCAATAATTCTTTTTCTAACTTAAGCAAAGCATCTTCCTTTTTTTGAAGCTCAATTTGCTTCGATTGTAAGTCAGAATGAAGATGGGCACTTTCTTTTGCTCCAGTTAAACGGAGTTTATTGTAGGTTGTTTCTAGTGATTCGTTGATTTGTGCCAACTTTGCGTATTTTGCATACATGGTTCTGTAGTCTGCTCCAAGCTGGGTAGTGTCTGACTTTAATTGTGAAACTTGCTTTGTTAGTAGAGAATGTTTTGATTTAAAGTCCGCTGCCTCTGCTTGAGCATTAAGTGCCGAAGTTTTGTATTTATTCAGTTCTTCAGAACATAATTTTTCTTTCTCAACTAATTCATTGTATTTATTTGCTGGAACACAAGAAGAAATGAGCAACACCAATAAAAAGACACCTCCTAAAAATTTCATAACCTTAGATTTTTAACAAAGATGCTGAGAACTATGTTGCAATATCTATCAATGCAGTTGTTTTTATACACATCGATAGGTTAAGAAAGGTCTTTTTAAAACAATGGACAACTTGCAGTGCTTACCTTTTTAATTTTGCAGGTAGAAAAACGGATAGAAATTTCGTGCGTATTCTTCGCGGCTTTTTGAACATCCGACAAAGTATAGTCGAAAGAATAATTTAAAGCAAACTGAGAATTTATTTTGATGGAAACAAAGGCAATTATTGCATCTGTACTTCGATAACCAACTCCTAAACCAAGTGTGTTTTTATAATCCCACAGAAGATTTAAGTCTATGTTTGCCTTCCCTCTTGTGGGAACACGTAGCATAAAAGCAGGTATAAAAGACATATCATCATTTACTCCATATCGATACCCCGCATTTAAATTTATATGTGTAAAGTTCTTGGAATTAATTCCTACATTATTCCATTTGTTGGGAATCAAATTCAATAAGGACAAACCAATGAAGTAATTTTGATCATTGAACCAAGCTCCAAAAGAAGCGTCGGGAGAAACAATCGAAACTTCAGAAAGCACAGCGGGGTCGATGTTAGCAACATGCACATTTGAAGGGTTATAACCCATTTGCACAACACCACCATATAACCCCAACGACAATCTTTTGTATTTGTCAAAGTTAAAATGTGCTGCATAAGCTAGATTTAAACGACTGGTGCTAAATTGTCCTATTTCATCCCGTTCAAATTTGAAACCAGTTCCATGTCTTGCTGATAAATACTGTTTTCTTTGCTTGTAAAGAGGAATGCTGACAGTTAAAAAACCACTTTTTGGAGCGCCACTAAATCCAACCCATTGATTTCTATATAATGTATGAACATCAATGCACCTTTTTATTCCAGCGTGTGATGGATTACCAACAAATTGGTTAGCATACCATTGAGAATATTGTGGCAACTGCTGAGAATATCCATTATGAGACAAAACTATAAGTAGAAACAATAAGATTTTTTGAATCATCGAATAAGTGTTAATGACCCTTTAATCAATGGTGAAGAACCATCATTTAAATCGAGAATGTAAAAGTAAACCCCTTCAGCCGCCAAACCAGATTTTTTTGTTCCATCCCATGCTTTTTCATCAGAATAACCGTTCGCAAAAAATACTTCTTGTCCCCAACGAGTGTAAATTTTTACATTGCAATCAGGATAAGATGATATTCCCTGAATAATCCATTTCTCATTTATACCATCTTCGTTTGGAGAGAAGGTGTTAGGAATATCTAGTCCAGTAATCACAGTGAGAGTTAAATCGTCAGATAAAGTGCAACCATTTTCTGTTGCTGTTAAGGTAATCGTGACTGTTTGGTCTGTGGTCACAATTGTATTCAAAGAATTTGGGTTGCTAAACAAAAAGTTTGGATTCCAACTATAGCTTGGAGCAGAGGTGACACCATTAACAGTTGTAGCAATGTTTGGAGAAATAGTGAGGTCTGGACCGGCATCAACTAGAAATGAATACACGGAAAAAGGGACAGTGCTTACATTGACTACTTCAGAACAAAGTGTGTAACAAGAAGTTTCAACAGTGACAATATCTCCGTCAGAAAGTGCTGATGTAGAGAATAGTGAGTCGGAAGTAACGGCAACTAAAGTTGAATTAATGTACCAGTTAAAACCTCCTATGTTCGGACAGTTGAAAGAATTAACCGAAAATGTAACGACATCGTTTTTACAAATTGAAAGGTTGCTACTATTGACTTGAATTGTTGGAGGAAGGTGAGACACACCTGCTCCAGAAACCTCCACATCAAAAGAACACTCAGCTGCCTGAGTGATTCCAACTCCGCTGTCATCTCCATCAACAACTACATAATAGGTTGTATTGGCAGGAAGACCTGTTGCCGTGAGTGAAAAATTCGCATTCCCGTTAGAGATACAATTTCCTATTGGAGTATAACTTCCAGAACTACAAGGAGCAGTTGCCTGAATAATTGTCGCTTGAATAGCTAAACCTTGTCCAGGGTTAATTTCAAAAACAAGGTTAGAAAAATCGACTTGAACATTTCCTCCAATCGCATTTGTTGTGAAGGTAAACCAAATGGAATTGTTAGTTGGGAAGCAAAAATTAAAATCGTCTTCGCATCCAGTGCAAAAAGTTATGTTCGCACCAATATTAGTGGAAGGTTCACTAACATTAGGGCACAACTCTACCGCATTTGCACAGTTATTATTTGCGACTTGAGAAATAGAGAATTGACCCATGAACAAGAATAGAATAAATAAGATAACAATTTGCTTCATAGACGAATATAACACGATTAACTAGTGTTTTCAGCAAAAATAAGATAATTTTGCCAAGCGAAAAGAAAGAATAAGTACTCAAGAGCTGACTTTTTTAAGTTTTTGGCATAAAAATAGAAGCTTTAAAGAGACAACCATAATAATATAGCTTATGAAAAAATTAATTACTCTCGGATTTATCGTGTTGATCATTAACAGTGTGAATGCTCAACGACTTGATTACGATACAGATTCTAAATGGTTTTGGGGCTTAAATGCTGGAGCAACTTGGAATACCACAGATGTGAAAAACAAGTTCGGAGGAGCTTGGGGAATTATTGTTGGTAAATCTTTCAACTATAATTATGGAAAAAAAATCAGCTTTGATATTCGAGGCAGATATTTAGGCGGAAAATGGAAAGGTCAAGATTATGATACAACTTCTTTGCTCAACTATGATGCAACAAGTATTGTCAGTCAAAAATACGACACACTAGGATATACAATTAATAACTTTCAAACCAAAGTTCACGAGCTAGGTTTAGAATTGGTTATTCACGCAAATGGTATTCGTGAGAATACAGGTTGGGATCCATATATTTTTGGAGGGATTGGAATTAGCTTTAATCAAACCAAAGGAAACTTGCTTTATGAAGATACTTTAACTTTGGATGAATTCATTTACAACTATTCTCCAGATGGAATCACACGTTCTGAGTTAAGAGACATTTCTGACAAGAACTATGATCTTGCTCTTGATGGGTCTTCGCAAAATAGATTTAACGCAGACCTTGTTCCAAGTCTTGGATTTGGTCTTGGATATCAAGTTTCTCCAAGATTTTCTATTGGGTTTGAACACAGAACAACTTTCGCAATGAAAGATGTATTTGATGGATACACCGACCCAACTAAAAGATGGGGAACTACAAATGATATCTACCATTATACCAATGCGTATTTAAAATTTAACATTAGAAGAAGAGTAGAAGGTGTTGCTGATGTCAATTCAGGAGGGAGCAATTCCAATAATGTAAATACTGGAGGCAACACAGTTGAGTGTAATTCGCCAATCATTAGCATTTCTTCTCCAAGAAATAGAACAATAACTGTTTATTCTAATGAATTTTTGGTGAAAGGTAGAATTTCAGAATTAGCAGGACGTGAAAACATTACTTTTTCTGTAAATGGAAACCAGTCAACTAATTTTTTATTCAATAGAAATAACGAACGTTTTGAAAGTACGATTTTGCTTTCTCTAGGAAATAATACAATAAGAATTAATGCTGGAAACGCTTGCGGGAATGATGAAGAAACATTGACAATAAACTATGTTAATTGTACTGCTCCGTCAATAGGATTTGTTCAACCACAAGGAAATGGTGTTACAGTTGATAGACAAAATATACTGGTCAATGCTAATGTGGCTAATGCAAATGTTGTTACTTACTATGTAAATGGTGTCAAGAGAACGAATTTTGTTTACAATGCCAATACGAGTAATTTCTCAAGCAATACGGTATTAAAAACAGGAAACAACACGTTAAAAATTGTTGCAAGTAACGATTGCGGAACAGTAGAACAAACAATAAATGTTACTTATGCCAACTGCGTAAGTCCATTTATTTCTATTCTAAACAATAGTAATTCTCAACTGGTTGATGAGCGAAGGTTTACTTTTCGTGCAACGATACTAAATGTTGCGAATCAAAACAACATCAGTTTTAGATTGAACGGGATGAACAGAAGTTTTACATATAATATTACTTCTAATTCGTTTGAAGCAACCGTTACCTTATCACAAGGCACTAATACATTTGAGCTTTTTGCAAGCAGTGAGTGTGGTTCTGATGCTGAAACAGTAACAATTGAGTACGTTCCTTGTTCTTTACCAACAGTTACGCTTCTTTCTCAAAATAATTTTGCAACAGAAGTTGGTACAACTACAATTAAGGCACAGTTATCTAATGTAACAGCAATCAACCAAATCAAATTGCTGGTGAATGGTGTTGTTGTGAATGGAGGTAATTTTAATTCTTCTACTAAAACCTTTGAGGCAAATGTTACTTTAAAAAATGGAAGTAATAGTATTCAAATTGTAGTAACAAATGATTGTGGAAACGCAAGTCAACAAATTAACATTGATTTCTCAACATGTAAAGAGCCGATTATTACAGTTGTTTTACCAACGATTTCTACAACTCAAAATGAGGTTGTTTTAGTGAAAACTGTTATGCAGAACATTACGAACAGAAACCAAATTCAACTAGTTGTAAATGGAATAAGTTTAGGAGGGGGGTCGTTTAATTCTTCTACTAAAATTTTTCAAGTAAATGTTGCGTTAATTGAAGGACCAAACACTATTCAACTAATTGCAACAAATGATTGTGGTGAAGATACTGAGTTAATTAGAATTCGAAGAATAATTAAGGACGACGTTATTAATGGCGGAGGAGATGGCCACGATGATGATCAAGATGACAATGACGAGGGTGATTCTGAGGATGATGATGATGACCACGATGATGATCAAGATGACAATGACGACGATGATTCTGAGGATGATGATGATGATGACCACGATGATGATCAAGACGACAATGATGAAGGTGATTCTGAGGATGATGATGATGACCACGATGATGATCAAGACGACAATGACGAGGGTGATTCTGATGATGATCAAGACGACAATGATGAGGGTGATTCTGAGGATGATGATGATGACCACGACGATGATCAAGACGACAA
>JAJRQP010000197.1 GCA_024280195.1 Bacteroidota bacterium
AAAAAAAAGTTCGCAAAAAACTGCTCTTCCTCGAAGCGAGCCCTCCTACTTCTTCATTTCTCGGTTCATTATTCAATATTTATTATTCAACACAACATCTTCGACCAACATAAAACTGAGTTTTCATCTATAAGTATGAGTTACTCGAGATAAATATTCATAACTTTGCCGGATGCAAAAACAAAGAGTTGCCATATTTGCTTCAGGAACAGGCAGCAATGCTGTTAACTTGATTCACTATTTCAAAAATCATTCTGAAATAGAGGTTGTTTTTGTCATGAGCAATAAAGAAGATGCAAAAGTTTTGCAATCTGCAAAAAATCTAGGGGTTGCGACTTTTTTCTTACCCAATCAACAAGTTGCCAATGCCGAACCTCTTCTTGATTTGTGTAAAGAACATCAAATCGATTGGATTATTTTGGCGGGTTATTTACGATTGATTCCTTCCCAGTTAATCACTTTCTATCAAGATAAAATGATTAATTTACATCCTGCCCTTCTCCCAAATTATGGAGGAAAAGGAATGTATGGAAGTAATGTTCACAAGGCAGTGATTGCAAATAATGAAAAAGAATCAGGTATTACCATTCATTTTGTGAATCAAGAATTTGATAAGGGGAGAATTATTGCTCAGTTTCGTTGTGAAATCAAAGAAGGTGATGGAGTTATTGATTTAGAAAAAGAGATTCGATATTTGGAGCAAAGTTATTTACCAATTGTAGTAGAAAAAACTATTTTAGCAAGTAAGGGAATAGGGAATAGGGAATAGTAAGTATTTCAATATTCGCTTTTAAAAAGAAAATTATGACAGCATTTTTGGGAGAATTTAATTGGGGAGATATTTTTAAAGCATCAATGGTATTGTTTGCTGTTATTGATATTGTTGGATCTATTCCTCTCATTATTAAATTGAAAGAATCAGCAGGTGACATTCATTCATTGAGAACAACCATCGTTTCTTTTGTAATTATGGTGACTTTCTTAATTCTTGGGAATAGTATTCTTGGCTTGTTTGGAGTGGAAGTGGAAGAGTTTGCTGTTGCAGGTTCAATGATTTTATTTGCTATGTCACTGGAAATGATTTTGGGGATAAAGTTGTTCAACAATGATAATGTTAGTGGCAAAACGGCAAGTATTGTGCCTTTAGCTTTTCCAATAATTGCAGGAGCTGGGTCAATGACCTCTATTATTTCATTAAGAGCAGAATATCACGAATTGAATATTTTCATTGCTATTTTTATCAATATCATTTTGGTTTACGTCGTTCTTAGCTTAACTAAAGTAATTGAAAAAACTCTTGGAGAAGGTGGAATTGCCATTCTTCAGAAGGTGTTTGGTATTATTTTATTGGCGATTGCAATTAAGCTGTTTACACAGAATGTGCAGAATTTGTTTGTGTAAGGTTCGACAGTTTGACTATTCGACCGCTTTGCTTTTTGACTAATCGGCAGCACTTCCTTTGAATGCTACTTTACTTCAAATTGTTAGTCTTTTGAGGAGAACCTAATTAGCTTTGGTTGTCATCAATGTCTTTTAATGCAAAACTTATTTCGGGGTAATTAAATTGAAATCCATTGTCAATTAATCTCTTTGGATAAACCCATCGACTTTTAAGAATTAATTCACTTTCAGTTCTTAAAAACCATGCACCTATTTTTAATAACCATCTAGGTTGGGGCAATCCAATTTTTATTTGAAGAGACTTGCGTAATGCTGTCATAAACTGCTTATTTGTAATTGTCTGTTCTGATGTGCAGTTAATTGGTCCATAAATTGATTTTTTACTTATGACAAAATCAACAATGGATAGAAAGTCATTGATATGTAACCAGGCAAATTTTTGTTGCCCATTTCCCATTTTTCCAGCTAGTCTGAATTTTGTTAAATTCCTAAGAACAGGATACACTCCTTCATTTTTACCTAGCACAAGGGACGTTCTCAATGCAATTTTTCTTGTTTTTTGATGCTCACTTTCAAAAAAAGCCTTCTCCCATTTTTTTGCGACAGTCATGGAGAAATCGTCGCCGATTTCTCCATTTTCTTCATCCATTCTTTTATCTAAAGAATCTCTATAAATTGTTGCTGTACTTGCGTTCATCCAAATTTTTGGAGGATTATCCATTAAAGAAATAAATTCGCTTAAAACCATCGTAGAATTTACACGAGATGCAATTATTTCGTGTTTATTTTTCTCTGTGTATCTGCAATCGACGGATTTTCCACTTAGATTTATCAGTACGTCGCAATTTTCCATTGCACCACACCATTCTCCAAAAGCTCTTGCGTCCCAATGAACAAATTTCACATCATTCTCTACTCTGCTTCTTCCTCTCGTAAGAATAATTACTTCTTTCTGTTGGTTAAGAAAATGTTGGGTCAATTCCTTTCCTAAAAAACCAGTTCCTCCTGCTATAACTACTTTCATCTTGGTATGTATTGAGAGTCAATATTAATGTGCTTGTTTTGGTTCTCTTTAGACTTTCTTCGACCTCTAAAAAGTAAATATAGGTTCAGAAATAACATTATTCCCAAGTAAATAGAGAAGCCACCAATTTTTACAGAAAGCCGCTCGATTAGTTCTTGAGAATTTTCTAGCGGATAGTATTTACTTGTCTCAATTCTAAGAATAAGAAGAGCAAATCCTAAGTTCATTAAGTAAAAACCAATTTCAAATAGGCGGTTTGTAGCTAAAGCAATTTCTTTTTTGCCGTGGAAGATTTCCAACATAAAGGTTATTGCATTCCGAAAAAGAATTCTTGCAACGTAAAAAGTTAAAAATAGAGCAATCGGTAAATAGATTGCATACGCGATAATAATCATTGAATTTTCCATGACTTTTAATTTTTGATTTGTTTTTTATTGATATAATGTTGCCCTGCCGTTAGTGCAACGATGTTTAAATAATGGAGTAATGCAAGTAGCAAAACTATTTGTCCAATGTTTTGTGATAATTCATTGAGTAAATGTGAGGTTGAGGTAATTGTTGGCCAAATACTTACCATTAAAATGGCATAGCCAATATTTACAAGGTAATAAGCAACTAATAAAATATTGTTGACTGCGTCTCCAATTTGAATGTCATTAAATATTCCATGTATAAACACTTTTCCATTGGAATGGCATTGTTTACCAACGTAAAACGTAATATAAATGGTAATGACTAAATAGATGATATAACCTGCGACGTTGTAATTCATTTTATTTTAGATTCAGAACTTTCAGAAAACTTTGAAAGTATTGGTTAAAAAATATATTACTTTATTAGTTTCATTAAAATTTTCCAAAACCAATTTTCATCGGCATTAGATGCTTTGGTTAAAAAACTATTGGCGCTTAAAGATAAGTCTTCGATACTTTTCATTTGCGCTTTAAACTTTTTAGTTTCTTCTTTGTTTGATTTTGTTTCCTTTATGTTTTGAACCTCACTTAAGATTTGTAATACCGGTTCTAGCTCTTGTCGTTGTCTTACCTTAATCACTCTTTTCCCCACCAGCCACATATCTTTCTCTCCTCGAAAAAATTCTTTGCGTTCACCTTTCTTTGACTCTTTATAAAGTAGTCCCCAGTCAACAAGCGTTCTGATATTCATATTGGTATTGCCCCGAGAAATTTGCAAGGCATCCATTACATCTTCGGTAGAAAGTAGTTCATCAGAAATTAAAAACAAAGCATGAATTTGCGCCATCGTTTTGTTGATGCCCCAATTCGTTCCGAAGTTTCCCCAAGATTGAATGAATTTATCTTTTGCTTCATTTAGTTCCATGGTTCAAATATACAAATACTTTTTAAACTTTCAATAATTATTGAAAGTTTATTTTTAGTTATATAGAGAAGTTCTTCTACTCATACTAACTTTGGTGTTTGCACCTATCTCCCCGGCGTAAAACTACCTTGCCCTTTACTTTGCCCTTCAATGATTTGCATTCCATGCTCAAACTTCTTTTCGTTTAAGACTTTTCCTCTTTTGTCGTAGATTTTAAAACTTCCGTGTTTCAATCCATCTTTGTAGTCGATTTCTGACAACAGTTTCCCTCTACGGCTGTATTTTTTCATTGAGCCGTGCAACTTTCCGTTCTTATAATGAGATATAACCGCAGGTGTTTTTCCACCAGGATAATAGGCAATCCATTCTCCATCTTTCTCTCCATCTTTGTAGTTCCCTTCTTCGGTTTTTCTGAAATCTTTTGCAGAATAGGAAATCGACTGACCGTGCTGGATACTTTCCAAAACGGTGTGTCCTTTCATTATGCTATAATCCATTTTAGACTTCTTCTTGAACAATTTATAAGTTGTCACATCCTTTGGTTTGCCATTATCGAAAAATTCTTGCCACTCTCCAACTTTCATGTCTTCCTTATATTCTCCAATTGTTTTTTGCTTTCCATTTGGGTAAAAAGACAACCATTCTCCAGCAAGGTGTCCTGTTTTAAAGGAGGCTTTGTTCTTCAGCTTACCGTTCTCCCAGTAATTGTTCCATTCACCTTCTTCTTTTCCGTCAACATACGTCCCTTGCATGAGAAGTGTTTCGTCCTCATACCAAGTCTTCCATTCTCCATTCTTCAAGTCATTTGCGTAAGTTCCTTGCTTAAATTTAGTTCCTTCTTTGTAGAAATATGACCATTCTCCAGTACGCAAACCGTTGTCGTATTCTGCATAGTAAGAGAGTTCTCCTGTTGGATGCCAGTATGTCCATTTGCCGTGTTGTTTGCCGTCCTTGAATTTCCCTTGCATGTCGCGCTTCCCTGAATTGGTGTACCACGTCCATTCACCTTGCTTCATTCCATTCTTGTACTCACCGTCAACATTTACTTGACCGTTATCATAGTAATAGTTGTAGTGTCCATTAAGAACTCCATTCTTATAATGACTGGTTTTCTCTTTATCACCTGTATAATAACTGTAGTTCCATTCTCCATCTTTCTCTCCATTCTTAAAAGAACCGGTTAAGGTTGGATAACCATAAATACTAATTTCTTCAAAATCGCCGTGTTTTAGACCGTCTTTGTAATTGTACCATTCTTTTACAGTACCTGTTGTGTAGAAAGTTGTCATTTCACCATTCCCTTCCGTGATGATTTGTGTGTGCAAAGAATCGGGCAAGTAAAATTCCCACATGTAATTGATGCTTGCTTTGACCTCCTCAACGGTTTTGAGACGACCGTCTCTGTAATAATATTTCCATCGATCGGTTGGTTCTCCTTTTTTATAAAAACCTTCTACTTTTAGGTTGCCTGTTTCATACCATTCTGTATAGATACTATCTTGCATGTTTAATTTAAAGAACCCGATTTGTTGATTTTTGCCATTCGGAAAGAACTTCACGACTTTTCCATGAAGCATCTCTCGGTAATAATGGCGTTCTTCTTCTACCGTTCCTAGTTTGTCATAGTACAACCATTTCCCATGTTTATCTGTTGTTTCTCCGA
>JAJRQP010000198.1 GCA_024280195.1 Bacteroidota bacterium
GAGAACTGAAAGGTTGAAGTAGAGGTTTGTTAGGATTATGGATTATTTGAAGTGGAGACTTGTTAGGATTATGAATTAGTGAAGTTGGCATCTGTTAGGATTATGAATTATTTGAAGTGGAGAACTGAAAGATGAAAGTTGAAGTGGAGACTTGTTAGGATTGGTTTTTGAAGTGGAGACTTGTTAGGATTATGAATTATTTGAAGTGAAGAACTGAAAGGTGAAAGGTTGAAGTTGAGGCTTGTTAGGATTATGAATTAGTGAAGTTGGCATCTGTTAGGATTATGGATTATTTGAAGTGGAGAACTGAAAGGTGAAAGTTGAAGTGGAGACTTGTTAGGATTATGAATTATTTGAAGTGGAGAACTGAAAGGTGAAAGGTTGAAGTTGAGACTTGTTAGGATTATGAATTAGTGAAGTTAGCATCTGTTAGGATTATGAATTATTTGAAGTGGAGAACTGAAAGGTGAAAGGTTGAAGTTGAGGCTTGTTAGGATTATGAATTAGTGAAGTTGGCATCTGTTAGGATTATGGATTATTTGAAGTGGAGAACTGAAAGGTGAAAGTTGAAGTAGAAAGATTGAAGTAGGTTCCTGTTAAGGTTATGGGTTAAGCACTAACTAAAAGACAGGTGGCATAAGCTTTAATTGCTTCCGACTTGCCAAAAGAATCTACTTTTTCGTGGGTTGTTGCTTTGATAGAAATTGCATCTTCTTCTACTTGGAGAATGGTTGCGATTTCTTTTTGCATGTTTGGAATGTGTGGATTCAATTTCGGATATTCTAAAACCACTGTAGAATCAATATTATTAACCAAATACCCTTTTTCTTGGATGAGTTTAAAAACTTCTGCTAATAAAATTTTACTGTCTATTCCTTTGAATTTTGGATCTGTATCAGAAAAGTGATAACCAATATCACGTAGATTAGCTGCCCCTAGTAATGCATCGCAAATTGCGTGTAATAAAACATCTGCATCAGAATGGCCAACTGCACCGATTTCGGATTCAATCTGAACCCCACCTACAAACAAAGGAATTCCTTTCTCTAATCGGTGAACATCGATACCTTGACCTATTCTCAATTTCATTTACTCAGGAGTACTACTAGCAGAACTAACGTTATTTCCACCGAAAGAATAACGAAGTGTAAAACGCAATGTATTTGCTAACGGATTCGTTTTCTTCAATGCTGCTAAGTAAGAAATATCAATTCCGAACTTGTTGTACTTAAAACCAATTCCCGCATTGAAATATTGTCTTGCACCTTTGTTCTTATTCTCGTAAAAGAAACCTGCTCTAACTGCAAGAATATTATTATACCAATATTCTAAACCTGTAGCAATGTTTATCTCCGTCAATTCTTCTTTGAATTTTGAGCCTTTAACGACTTGGTAAGAACCATCATGATTTTGAACATAATCTCCATTTGCATCCTCCACTAGACGACCAGGAGCATCGTAAAATGACTGAAGCATTCCAGAAATAACTCCAACGTTGTTGTCTTTTCCTGAAGCTAAATTACCTGTCAATGGATCATAAGTTGCTGGAGTAGGAACCAATAATTTCTGAAGATCTACCGAAATGGTCAAACTGTTAAACTTATCAAACTGAGCTAAGAATGAGTTTCCTATCTTCAAGTTCATCGGTAAGAAATCTCCAGGAGCATTTGCACCAACGTTTGTGTATTTAATCTTATTTCCAATATTATTTATCGTTGTTCCGAAAGTATAAATTCCTCTTACTCCTCCAATTCTTGCGTCATCGTTAAAATAGGCAAAAGAAATATCTGCAGCACCAGCAACACCCGGTTTTGTATCAACGCCTGCAACTGTTAAACCACCTGTTAGGTTAGAATAAGCAAATTTACCATTCAATCCAACGGATGTTCTTTCAGAAGTTCTAAAAGCGTATCCTGCTGTCAGTTCAAACTCACTTGGTTTATCATCTCTAATAATATTTCCACTTGCATCTGTGAAAGTAATTTCTCCTAGAGAAAAATACCTTAAAGCACCTGCAATAGAATGTCTGTCTCCTAACTTTCCATAAGCAGAAACATAAGACAAATGAATATCGTTGGTTAATTGTCGCAACCACGGAGTGTAAGAAACACTGACTTCACTTTTTTCTTCTGCAAAATTTAAAATGGCTGTATTCCAATAAATAGAAGTTGAATTAGCACTCAATGCTGTTCCTGCATCTCCCATACCTCCTGCTCGAGAGTCTGGTGTAATAGACATGAAAGGAACGGCAGTTGTGATTGTATTTAACTGCAAATCTTCATCCGTTACACCGCTACCCGTAGTTGGTTGAGCGAACGCAATTAGGTGAGAAATAATTGCAACAGTACTTAAAATTATTTTATTCATTTGATCTTTTTCTAGTTCAGAACTTGCAAATATACGCAATTGAAGCTCCTTTATTGTGTTGTTATTTTAAAATAACCAATTTTTCTAATTTTTCTTCGGTTTTACCTTCAGGTGTGGTTACTTTCAATCGATAAATGTACACCCCTTTTGCCAGTTGGTCACCAAAGTCATCTAAGCCATTCCAATTAATTGCTTCGGAACGAAAACCTTCTGTATGAACGGACTTATTAATCGTTTTTACCAATTTCCCTGATATTGTCAACACTTGAATTTGCACTTGCAATTGCGCACAAATTTGATTGTGCTCAAAATAGAAGTCTGTTGAGCTTGTAAAAGGGTTTGGGTAATTAAGCACATGGTCCAATTTTAATTCTTGGCTTTCTTGCACAACAAAATCAACTATTCTTTCGGAAGAATTATTATTGACATCCCAAACTTTTAAAGATAGCGTATGACTTCCAGGTTCCAAATCTTTAAAATCAAAAATAATTTTACCTGATTGGTATGAATCAGTATTCGCAACATAATAATCGTTTAAAACAAAAGGTTTTCCTGTTTCTCCATCAAGAACGGCGATTAAATCATGTCCCACACCATTTCCAACTGTGTTAATTCCATTTTCATCAAACAGATTAGCAATCAGTTTTGGGTTTTCATTGGTGATCCCCCCATTTACAAAACGATCATCGTTAAGAAGTAATTCAATTGTTGGACCAACCTCATCGCTGATTCCATTTGGATCTATCCCTCCAATATATACTCTTTTCTCTACTCCGACAGCATCTGTGACACCATTCTCTGCATAGAGACTCAACTTCCCAAAATCAATAGAATAAAGAATGTCTTTTGGCACAACAAAGGTAAATTCGAAGTAGCCATTAGTAACACTTGCTTTCCCTCTATACAGCTTACTTGTTTGAACATCAAAAGTTCTTAATGGAGAAGCAACATTGTTTTGTAGCGTAATTTGTTGTTTTGGTTTGTCATAAATAGTTGGGTAAACAATCCCGTTAAAACTTGTCAAAGTAGTATTATTAAAGTCTTCCAAATGACCTTTAATTGTCACTTTTGACAAAGCCATCAGCGTATCTATTGTTACACTTGGCGAAAATCCATTAATACTATCTGTGACTATTTTCATCCTAGGCATTGCTATTCTCAATGCAGGATCACCAATCAAAGTAAAACTTCTCTTATTATTACTTCCAGCAACTCCATTTTTTGATTCTTTGATAATCTCTCCAAATCTTCGAGGCAAACTATCATTATCTCTTCTAAAAACACTTCTAAAAAACGACCTACCTGTATTTGTATTGACTCCAAAGAATACAGAACGAGTTGTTGTCATTAACGCAATCGCACCTCCGTCAGGATTAATGGATGCCCATTCTCCTGCAGAAACACGATCTGGGTCATCGTATTTCGTAAATTCACACGTTGCTGTTACTATCAGAGCTAAATTATCAATATTATCCCATGCTTGAATCTGAGGAACAGTAATCACTCTTTCGCTTGCGACACCAACTTCACCTCCATGTCCCACATAATTCATTACTAAAACACCATTATCCATATTCGTGTTAATCGCTTCGTTTACATCAGGATACCTCTCTCCACCAGCGGTTGTAACTTGCTGATAAGCATCTAGGTATAATTTGTCACAATTCATTTCAGGTTGATATCTAGTTACTGAATCATATTGCGGTTCAACATCGTTGTCAATAAAATAAGCCCCTTCTTCATCATCTGCAATCTGCACATATTTCATTCTCCAATCTCCAAAAGTTTTCGGAGATTCTGAAGTGCAATTACTTATTGCTTCTGAGTAATAGCTAGAACCATTTTTCATGTAATGCTCTACTTTATTCACTTGTTCTTTCGCCATTTGTTCTGAAGAGATTAAAAGACGCCCTACTCCAATATCTAAATCATCAACTGAAGAAATTGATTCCGAGTCATCTAATAATCCATAGTAATCATCCGTAACAAGAGCTGCAATGTAGTTTTCAGAATTTGAAACTTGATAGGTAATAATATAGTTATTATTATTTGCTACTCGATTCTTTGGATCAAATGTTCCATCTCCAAACAGCAACAAACTATGCGGTCTAGTTGAAGGATCAATTGCTCCTCTATCATAAAACATTTTTGCAAACATTTTAATAGCAGTTGCATCCTTTGCTCCAGAACTAAATTCATTAAAAACTTGCTCTTGAGTTACTACATGAACAGTTGTACCTTCTGTTCTGTGTAGGTTTGCTAAACGTTCAGCTTGTGCAATAAACTTCTTGTTTGTTAGGATCAAGTAGTCAACTTGCGGTAATGCATGTAAATTTTGATGTTCTACTTCACC
>JAJRQP010000199.1 GCA_024280195.1 Bacteroidota bacterium
CCATGTTGCAATTTAGAAGATGCAATAAATGGTGAATCCATTAACTCATCAAAACTGGCGACTTTAAACCCCTCTCCTACTTTCTCCATAGAAGTTGCAACCTCCCAATGAGTAGGTATATCAAGACTTACTGAAACCTCATTGTTAAAAGATTCTTCCGTATAAACACAACAATTAACTGGATTTACATACAACTGTTCTTCATCCAAAAATGTAGAGCCTGCGTTAATAATATTTGCATAGAATGAATACTCAATTCTTATAGCATCAGTCGTAGACGTATCAATTTTCCAACTATCTTTCGTTTGCTTTTCTGCAGCTACAAGTCTTCCATCTGAATTATAAACCTTAAAGTCACGAACATATTTTGCGAAATTGGCTAATTCATAACGACCAGGTCGCCATGCTGGAAGTTGTACTACTGTCTCTTCAGACGAAGTTCTAAATTCTGCAATTATTTTAATGTATTGCTGAGAATGATTCTCTGCACTGAAAGTAAATTTAGTCATAGTTAAGAATATTAGAATTAAAATAGCAGTAGTGGTAAGTCGCGACTTACCACTACTGCTATTTTAATTCTTTTTAATACATCGATGCTTGAATCTCAGCAATTTTATCATCCTTTAAATAATCATCATAAGGCATCATCTTATCAATCACCCCATTTGGTGTAATTTCAATTACTCTATTTGCAACCGAAGAAACCAATTCATGATCATGTGAGGTAAATAACATTGTTCCCTTGAATTCCTTCATTCCTTGGTTCAATGCTTGAATAGATTCCAAATCTAAGTGATTCGTTGGCTCATCCATCAATAAAAGATTTCCTTTGGCTAGCATCATTCTAGATAACATGCAACGCACTTTTTCTCCACCAGAAAGAACATTTGCTGTCTTCAAAGCTTCTTCTCCTGTAAATAGCATTCTTCCTAAGAACGTTCTTAAATAAACCTCTTCTCGCTCTTCTTCCGTTTGAACGTATTGACGTAACCAATCGATTAGTCCTAGCTTTTCTTCAAAGAAAGTGTGATTCTCATTCGGTAAATAGGCTGTTGAGATAGTTGTCCCAAAAACAAATTCTCCAGAATCTTGCTTTAGACTTCCATCTAAAATTTCAAAGAAAGCTGTCAAGGCTTGAGAATTTCTTGAAATAACAGCAATTTTATCTCCCTTATTAACAACTAAGTTAATGTTCTTAAATAACACACCATCATCAGACGAAGCTGATAATCCATCAATATTCAATACTTGATTTCCTGCATCTCTCTCTTGCGAGAAAGTGATACCAGGATATTTTCTACTTGATGGTTGAATTTCAGCAATATCAAGGTTAGCAATCATTTTTCTTCTACTCGTTGCTTGCTTAGATTTTGCAGCATTGGCAGAGAACCGGGTAATGAAATCTTGCAATTCCTTTTTCTTTTCTTCTGCTTTCTTATTCTTATCCGAACGTTGACGCAAAGCCAATTGAGAAGACTGATACCAGAAACTATAGTTACCCGTAAACATGTTCAACTTCTTAAAATCAATATCTGCAATATGTGTACAAACAGTATCCAAGAAGTGTCTATCATGCGAAACAACAATCACTGTGTTTTTAAAATCTAACAAGAAATCTTCCAACCAAGTAATCGTTTTCAAATCTAAATCATTGGTAGGTTCATCCAAAACAAGAACATCTGGGTTTCCGAATAAAGCCTGTACCAGCAAAACCCTCACCTTTAAATCATTGGATAAATCTTTCATTAAAGTATAATGCTTCGATTCATCTATTCCTAAATTAGAAAGCATAGACGCAGCGTCTGTTTCTGCATTCCAACCTTCAAGGTCAGCAAATTCTCCTTCTAGTTCTGCTGTACGCATTCCATCTTCATCTGAGAAGTCTGGTTTTGCATACAATGCATCTTTCTCAACCATGATTTCATAAATGCGCTTATGGCCCATAATCACAGTCTTCAAAACTTCATGTTCATCAAACTCAAAGTGATCCTGATTAAGAACAGCCATCCTTTTTCCTGGTTCCAAAATCACATGACCTGTTGTCGGATCTTGATCTCCTGTTAATATTTTTAAGAAAGTCGATTTTCCAGCACCATTTGCCCCAATAACGCCGTAGCAATTACCGTTGACAAATTTTACATTAACGTCATCAAAAAGAATACGTTTTCCGAACTGAAGAGATAAATTATTTACTGCTAACATAATAAAATAGAAATTTGGCGCAAAGATAGTGAAAGTGAATGAAGAATGATAATCAATCGTAAGCAATCCAATAATTTATGTTAAAATAAACCCAAACCTTAAAACCTTACGAAACATTTTTCGTACATTTACCTAAGAATTAAATTAATTCTATTGAAAAACATTAGCAAAACATATCGTTTTATTACGCTTTCATTAGCTTTCTTGTTGTTATTTACATCAACAGGTTTTTCAATTGATCTACATTATTGCGGTGGAAAAGTTGCAGACGTTAGTATTTTTGGAAAAGCAAACGCTTGTAATATGATGGAAGAAGTAAATGATTCTTCTAATCATTGCCAAGTTGAGCAAAAAAATCAACAACAAGATTCGTTTAAACAAAGTAAATGTTGCTACAATGAAACACTTGCTGTTGATATTACTGATGAACTAACAAATGCTGATAACACAACGTTATCTCATGCTCAATTAACCTTTATCACAGCTTACTTTATTAGCTCTTATCACTTATTCTTCTCTGAAGAAAAAGAAACGGAATACTTTAACTATTCCCCTCCTATGATAAGCAAGGACATTCAAGTTCTTGATCAGGTTTTCATTATATGATACATTAATTTATTAAATGACTCCACACATTGGTGCTGGAGAAAAAGTGTTGTTTTCACTTTTGCCAATAATTCTATTGGTATTAATAAATTAATAAAATGTTAAATCGAATAATTCGTTTTTTTCTTGATAATAAATTAGTGGCCTGGCTTCTTCTTTGCCTATTCATTGGTTGGGGAATTGTCACTGCACCTTTTGATTTTGGTGACACCGGTCTTCCAAAAGACCCTGTATCTGTTGATGCCATCCCTGATATTGGAGAAAACCAACAAATCGTCTTTACTAAATGGATGGGGCGTTCTCCACAAGATGTGGAAGATCAAATTACCTATCCTCTTACTTCTACCCTACTTGGAATTCCAGGTGTGAAAAGCGTGAGAAGTAACTCTATGTTTGGTTTCTCCTCTATTTCCTTAATTTTTGAAGATGACATTGAGTTTTATTGGAGCAGAAGTCGAATTTTAGAAAAATTAAATTCGCTTCCTGCTGGTTTGCTACCTGACAAAGTTCAACCTGCTCTTGGACCTGATGCAACAGCTCTTGGACAAATCTATTGGTACACTTTAGAAGGTCGCGACGAAGAAGGTAATGTTACTGGAGGTTGGGACTTAGATGAATTACGTTCTGTTCAAGATTTCTATGTGAAATTTGGATTGCAATCAGCATCTGGAGTCTCTGAAGTTGCCTCTATTGGTGGTTTTGTCAAAGAATACCAAATCGATGTTGATCCTGATAAAATGAAAGTTTACAACATTTCTCTGGAGCAGGTTATGAAAGCTACCAAAGAAAGTAACTTGGATATTGGTGCGCAAACCATTGAAATAAATCTTGCGGAATACTTTGTAAGAGGGTTGGGGTATGTAAAATCAATTGAAGACATCGAATCCAGTGTTGTAAAGGTGGAGAATAATGTACCTATTAGAATTAAAGACATTGCTGTTGTTCATTTAGGGCCTGCAACAAGAAGAGGTGTTCTTGATAAATCAGGTGCTCCTGCAGTTGGTGGAGTTGTTATTGCAAGATACGGAGCAAATCCTTTAGAGGTTATCAATAATGTAAAAGATAAGATCAAAGAAATTGAATCTGCTTTACCTTCTAAAACATTAGCTGATGGAACTGTTACAAAAGTCACCGTAGTTCCTTTTTACGATAGAACAACGTTGATTAACGAAACAATTGGAACACTAGAAGAAGCATTAACCTTAGAAGTATTGATAACAATCATCGTGGTCATTCTAATGTTGCTGCATCTAAAATCTTCCTTATTAATTTCTGCTTCACTCCCTGTTGCTGTATTGATGGTTTTTATTGCCATGCGTTATTTTGGAATCGATGCAAACATTGTTGCATTGTCTGGAATTGCAATTGCGGTTGGAACAATGGTCGATATGGGAATAGTCCTCACCGAGAGTATGATTACTCAAATGAAAATTGCTCCTGAAGACCAACCTCTAAAAGAAACTATTTACATTGCGACAACAGATGTTGCTTCAGCCGTTTTAACTGCTGTAGCAACCACAATCATCAGTTTTCTTCCTGTGTTCACAATGCAAGCATCTGAAGGAAAGCTATTTAGACCTCTCGCCTATACAAAGTCTTTTGCATTGATATCTTCTATCATTTTAGCAATTACAGTTGTCCCTGCATTAGCAGAACAATTATTTAGGTTCAAAAGCAAAGGGAAAATTGCGAGTTATTTTTCTAATGGAGCATTGATTGTTTTATCCATCATTCTTCTCTTTACCGATTACGCTTTCTTTGGTGCATTTGGCTTTGTAATTGGTGCAAGCGGTGCAATATCAGCTTGGTCAGAAGAAGCAAAATCAGAAAAGTGGAATCATCGTTTTCAATACGTTAAGAATATTCTGTATGCAATTGTTGTAGCTTGGCTTCTTGCAAAAATATGGATGCCATTAGGAGTTACAAAATCATTATTGACCAATTTTATTTTTGTGGTTTTAATCATCGGTGGACTAATTGGCTTCTTCTATGTAATCATTCATTTCTATGAAAAAATACTTCGATTCTTAATTCGCGTTAAGTACCTATTTATTCTTGGTGTTATATTCATTATCTACTTAGGGTATTCAGTACTACAGAACACTGGTCAAGAATTTATGCCATCCTTAGATGAAGGTTCATTCTTACTCATGCCAACATCAATGCCTCATTCTGGGATGGAGATGAATGAAAAAAACTTACGACTTCTCGATATGTCAGTAACTGCCATTCCTGAAGTAGAATTAGTAGTTGGTAAAGCCGGAAGAGTAGAAAGTTCACTTGACCCTGCTCCTATGAATATGTATGAGAATGTTATCATGTATAAGTCAGAATACAAAACGGATAAAGATGGACATCGTGTACGATTCAAATTTGAAGACGGTGAATACATTCGGGATAAAAAAGGAGAACTGGTCGCTGATAAAAATGGGAAATACTTCCGTCAATGGAGAGACCATATCAAATCGACAGATGATATCTGGGATGAAATTGTGAAAGCAACCAAAATTCCAGGATTAACTTCTGCACCAAAATTACAACCTATTGAAACACGATTAGTAATGCTTCAAACAGGAATGCGTGCGCCAATGGGAATAAAAGTTCAAGGAACTAATTTAAAAGACATCGAGGCATTCGGTTTGAATATCGAAATGTTCTTAAAAGAAGTGGAAGGTGTTAAAAAATCGGCTGTTTTCGCTGACAGAATAGTCGGTAAACCCTATTTAATGATAGACATTAAACGAGAAGAAATAAGTCGTTATGGATTGTCAATCGTTAATATTCAGAATCAAATTCAGACTGCCATTGGTGGAATGGTCATGACTTCAACAGTTGAAGGTCGAGAACGTTACGGCATCAAGTTACGCTACCCAATGGAATTGAGAAATGATCCTGAAAAGATAAAAAACATCTATGTTTCAACACCAAATGGAGCTCAAGTTCCATTAGGAGATTTAGTAGACATTAAGTACGAACAAGGACCTCAAGCAATTAAAAGTGAGGATGGATTCTTAATTGGATACGTTCTTTTTGATAAAGAAGAAGGTTATTCAGAGGTTGAGGTTGTTAATAATGCACAAGCTTATTTAGATAAAAAGGAAGCCGAAGGGAAAATAATTAGACCAAACGGTGTGAGTTATAAATTTGCTGGAAACTATGAACAACAACTGAGAGCAAGTAAAAGACTAGCTATTGTAATTCCAATTGCATTAGCGATGATTTTCTTAATTCTCTATTTTCAGTTTAAGTCTATAATCACATCATTATTGGTGTTCACAGGTGTGTTTGTTGCATTCTCTGGAGGTTTTATAATGATTGGTTTATATGGAGATCCTGATTTCATGGATTTCAACTTTTTCGGAACAAACATGCGGGATCTATTTCAAATGAAAACCATTAATTTAAGTGTCGCCGTCTGGGTGGGATTCTTAGCATTGTTTGGCATCGCTACGGATGATGGAGTTCTAGTCGCAACATTTTTGCAAGATAGTTTTAAGAAAAGTAAACCGCATTCTATTGAGGCTATACGAGATGCAGTTGTTGTGGGGGGATTGAGAAGAGTGAAACCTGCAATGATGACAACAGCAACGACTATTCTTGCGCTACTTCCCGTCTTGACATCAACTGGGAAAGGTTCTGATATCATGCTACCAATGGCAATTCCTTCATTCGGAGGGATGGTTCTGAATATGGTGACCATGTTTACGGTGCCTGTGCTCTACTGCTTATGGCAAGAGACGAGATTTAAGATAGAAAATGGGGATTACGACAAGTTCAACCCGTTCAAGTCAGAAAAAATAATGGCAATGAATCAACAATCAATCGATCAAGCTCGGAAGAACTTAGGTCTTGAAGATGATTCATCTGATACAACTAAAAATTAGAAATGATGAAGAAGTTAAACAACCTACGCAAGGTCATTTTGGTAGCATTCTTTACAACCCTTTGGAACGCATCTATTGGACAGTCTTTAGATTCTCTTTTGCAATTAGTGGTGGAGAATAACCCAACCTTAAAATCTTTGCAATTAGAATATGAGGCAGAAGAACTAAAAGCTGATCAAGTGAGTCAATTGCCTAATTTAGAATTAGGAACAGGAATTCCTATTCTTCGTCCTGAAACACGTTTAGGAGGACAAGTTGTGATGATTAGCGCGTCGCAAATGTTTCCTTGGTTTGGAACTTTGAAATCAAAAGAGGATGTAGTTATCGCCATGTCAAAAGCAAAGTACGAGATGGTTGCAGCGAAACGACTCGACCTTTTCAATACGGTAAAACAAGCCTACTATCAACTGTACTTTCTCCATGAAAAAGAAAGCATCATTGAAGAATACATTGCCATCTATGAAACGATAGAAAGTGTTGCTTTAGCAAAAGTGGAAAGCGGACAATCGACTACGGCGGATGTTTTGAGAATTCAATTAAAACTGCAAGAATTAAGACAAGATTTGAAATTCATTGAGATTGATAGAAGCTCTTATTCTGCAGTGATAAATGAGCTAGCAAATCTTTCTTGGGAGAATATAATTAACCCAACAGATAAGCTTAATGAACTGGCAACTTTAGAATACGATTTAGAAGCATTCAAAAAACAAGTTGAAAATAATCATCCTCTAAATCGAAAAATTGATCAACAAATTGAAGCATCAAAATTGGCTCAAAGGACAAACAAGAACATGAACCGACCAAGTTTTGGTTTAGGATTAGACTATAGCATGGTTCAACCTAGAACAGATGCAAATCCAACTAGAAATGGACAAGATATTCTGATACCCAAACTTAAGGTGAGTATTCCTCTCTACAGAAAGTCTTACAAAGCAAAAAATCGGCAGGAAGAGAAGATTCAAGAAGCCTTGAGTTTTCAAAAAGAAGACTTGACCAACAAAATGATGCGTCGGTTACAAATAGAAAAAAGTAAATACGACAATGCTGTTTTGGAAAATGAATTGTTTAAACAACAAATTCAAACAACTCAAATGGCATACGAGATTTTACTTTCTAAATACAGCTCACAAGGAAAAGGTTTTGACGACTTGTTACAGGTTCAGAACCAATTAATTAATTATCAATTAAAATTATCAATCGCTCAATTGAAGTCATACAAAGCAATGGCTAACATTGAAAGAATAACGAAATATTAAAATATAGAAGGGCAAAAGTTGAAAACTGAGTTGGAAAATTTCATGATTTTTTAGTTTAAATTCAATAAGTAAACTTTTGACCTTCTTCTTTAAAAACAAGAAAATGGAAAAGAAAAATATTATTATTTACTCAGCACTTCTAATTGGAGGCGTAATATTAGGTTGGCTTATCTTCTCTGGAAGTTCTAAAAATGGAGAAAACGGGTCTAATTCTGACTTAAAGATTGAGCAATTGGATCAATTTTGGACATGTTCCATGCATCCTCAAATTCACTTACCAGATCCTGGTGATTGTCCAATTTGTGGTATGGACCTGATTCCGGAAGAAAAAGGTGGAAGCTCTGACCCTTTGGTATTAGAGATGACAGATGATGCAATCAAATTAATGAACATTCAAACGACTATTGTTGGTGATGCCAGTTCAAATTCTGAAGGAGGAAAACTGAGACTATCTGGAAAAATAATTGCAGACGAAACAACAACCGCAAGTATTGTATCGCATATACCAGGGAGAATTGAGAAGTTGTACATTAGCTTTACGGGAGAACAAGTAAATAGAGGTCAACGAATTGCAACCATTTATTCACCGAACCTCATCACAGCTCAAAAAGAATTGTTAGAAGCTCAAAAAATCAAAGAAATTAATCCTTCTTTATTTGAAGCAACGCTCAATAAATTAAAATACTGGAGAATCACTGACAAACAAATCAATGAAATTCTTACTTCTAAAAAAGTAAAAGAATCCTTTGGGATTTATGCAGAACATTCAGGTGTTGTGAGCAACAAAAGAGTGTCCGTCGGAGATCACTTAATGGAAGGAGGCGTTTTGTTTGACATTCAAAACCTCAATAAATTATGGGGTGTTTTTGACGTGTACGAAGCAGATTTACAGAATGTAAAATTAGGAGACAAAATTACTTTCACAACTCCATCAGTTCCTAACAAAGAGTTTGATGCGAAAATTTCTTTCATTGACCCTGTCATCAATCCAAGAACTCGATCTGCAGCCATAAGAATTGAAATTGCAAATCGTCAAAAGAAATTAAAACCCGAAATGTTCATTACAGGGATGTTGGCTAATTCTGAAAAAACATCCTCAACGAGCTCTGTAATCATGATTCCTAAATCAGCCGTATTGTGGACAGGAACACGCTCTGTTGTTTATGTCAAAGTACCCGAGTTAACCATTCCTTCATTTGAATTTAGAGAGGTTACCTTAGGTGCTTCCACAATTGATGGCTACACCATAACTTCTGGGCTAGAACAAGGTGAAGAAGTTGTCATCAAAGGGGCTTTTGTGATTGATGCGTCTGCACAATTAAACAATCAATCGAGCATGATGAATCAACTAGTTGAAGGGAAAGAAATTAAGGAAAAGATTATAATTCCTGACTATTCAAAAGAAACTTCACCAAAGTTTAAGGAGAGTATAGAACAAGTAAATCTTCAATACTTTGAGCTTAAAAATGCTTTGGTAGCAGATGATTCTAAAATGGCTACGTCAGCTGCAACTAAAATTCTTGCAAAATTAAAGAAGGTCGATATGCTTTTACTTAAAGGTGATTCTCATATGTATTGGATGGATCAATTAAAAATGATAGAAGTACATTCTACCAATATTTCAAAGACTCAAGACATTGAAAAGCAAAGAAAAAACTTTGAGATGCTTTCCTCATCACTCATCAATGCTACAAAAGCGTTCGGTGCAACCTCAGATAAAATATTCGTTCAGTTTTGCCCAATGGCAGCTGATAATAATGGTGCTTTTTGGCTAAGTTCAGAAGCAAACATCCAAAATCCTTACTTCGGATCCCAAATGCTAACGTGTGGTTCGGTAGAAGACGAAATAGTTAGCACAAATAAATAGTAATCAATTAAAACAAATAAATAATGAAAAAGCAAATTTTAAACATCGTTGGAGCAATCGCAATCGGATCTTTCCTTTTAGTAAGTTGTTCAGAATCTCATGACGAAGCATCTCATGACAACACAGAAATGACACATGAGCACGCTGCTACTTACCAATGCCCGATGGATTGTGAAGATGGTAAAACTTATGATGCAGCAGGAAAATGCCCTGTTTGCGGAATGGATTTAGCTGAAGTAGAGCACCAACATTAATCCTAAAGTTAAAAAACGGAAGCATTAAAGTTGCTTCCGTTTTTTCTTATTATTCAACCATTATTGTCCGATTAATATTTTTTCTCCACTTTTTTTTGCCACGAATACACGAATGATTGAATTAAAAAATGATTTCCCCGAAGCGAGATTTCTCTCGTGCCTTCATAAATTAAGCGGGCACCAAAACACCGCAAAATTCGTCATTTTACAAACTGTTTGACCGTAGGGAGTTTTTGTAAAATAGAATTAGAGGATGATTTTGGTCG
>JAJRQP010000200.1 GCA_024280195.1 Bacteroidota bacterium
AGGATCAATTTCTTCATCTTTTTTTAGGAGCGTGTAATTATGCTTTGCAAGATAACCTGGATCTCTCTTTAAATGTGGTAGAATTTCCTTACTCGAAATAGAATAGGGGACATTCCCATAGGGGTAAACCACAATTTTACGCAACTTTGAAGTTAGTTCTGGAGTTTCATTTCCAATTTTACCAACAACAATATTGTGGTCGCGTTTTAAACTGTCATTCATGTAGTACCTCAGTTTGTATTCTGGAATATTGATGTAGATGTATTTATTCGGTCTTTCTTTGCGACTTCTAATTTTATCCATTGCAAGTAATATTCTCTCAACTTTATGATAAGTACTTTCATTCAAAGCCTTAGAAGTGTACTTACCAATAACTCCATCTGGTTTTAATCCGTTATCAATTTGAAATTCTTGTAAAGCAGTTATTATTAATGTGCTGTCACGAGTAGAGTCATTAAGATATCCTTTAGAAACAAGTGCTGTTCTCGTTTTTTCTACAGCAAGCAAAGTATCGTATTTGATTGATTCCACATGAAATGTAGCGGTGTCAATCGGGTAAGCATCAACTAACCTGATTAATCCTTGTCCCAAAGCAAGATAAGTTGAATCTTTTTTTCCTCTTCCCAATAACTGAGTTCTAATTCCATCTTCTGAATTAAAATCTAGTGAATCTAAGGTTGATATCGCGACAAACTTTTTAGCTTTCTTTATTTTGTTCTCATAATCAATAATACCACTGTCTAAATCATATGCTATTTGTGCTAAAGCTAAGGTTAAATTCAATTCGTCTTGAATATAATTCTCTGTCTGAATAAATCGAATTCTCCCTTGTGGTATACCATAACTAAAACTTTTAGGCAATCTATTTTTTAGCTGAATTCCAGTTTTGGTTAACATAGAATCATTGATCCATTTAGGAGAGTAGTTTCTGGAAGAATAAAATTTTTCTAAATAACTTAAAGCGCTATCGGGAATACCAATTTGCTTAAAATATTCTTCTGACAAAGCTGTTTTAACCTTTTCATTAACAGGTATATCCTTCATCTCAAAAGGGATAACAACTTCTTCCTTTTCTTCAGTTGAACAAGCCGTCAAAAGGAGTGAAGCAATTATATAAAAAAGTATTTTATGATTTAGTTCCAATGAAATTATTAAATTAGCTAGGTTTCTAAACGAATATACATAACATTCTATGAATATAGACATTTTATTAATAATTATTGCAATCACAGTTATCGTCTCAATGATGGCGTTTAATAATCGGGAGATGCAGAATAAAATGATGTACATCCCTTATGACGTTAAGGAGAATAACAACTATTCTAGAATTCTCAGTCATATATTAATACATGGAGATACTGCTCATTTGTTCTTTAATATGTTCTCGCTTTATTTCTTAGGAGATGCTCTTCTGCATTATGGTTTGATGCAAGAATATGGTTCTGTAATGGGGCAGTTACACTTTGCAGTACTTTATATCCTTGGAGGACTATTCGCAACAGTTATTCCATACTTTAGAAACCAAGACAATCCTAATTATCGATCATTAGGAGCGTCGGGCGCTGTGTCTGCTGTAATTTTTGCAGCAATATTATGGAACCCCGGAATGGAATTACAATTAATGTTTATTCCTATTCCAATCCCCGCATATATTTTTGGACCATTATATTTACTGTATGAATTCTATGCAGCTAAAAAAGGAGGGACAGGCATTGCGCACGATGCACATATCGGAGGTGCCATTTTCGGTATTGTTTACGTGTTAATTATCAACCTTGATAAGGGTAAAGAACTTATCAGTTATATCTTTTAAGAATGCTCTATATAAACAACAACGATGAAATTTTGGAGAATGATTCTGTCACAATAAAGACGGGTAATAGATCTTACTTATATGGTGATGGAGTTTTTGAGAGCATCAGAATAATAAAAGGAGAACCCATTAATTTAGCGAATCATATTTCAAGAATGCTGGAAGGGGCGAAGAGGATTAAAATGAGGCCTCCTAGTTTTTTTGATGAAGATTTTTTTAGAACGAGAATAATAGAGCTAATTCAAAAATCTGCCATTAGTGATGGAGGCAAATGCAGAATTTCAATTGATAGATCGAGTGGAGGCACTTTTAAACCAGAAAGTAATGAGGTTGAATTTTATATTGAGGTCTATCCGACAGAGATTAGCAAATTTGAGTTAAACCAGAAAGGAATTGAAGTTGATATCTATACTGACTTAAAGAAGCAAAAGAACACCTTGTCTAATTTCAAAACAAAAAATTGCTTGGTTTATATATTAGCAGCGATTACAGCAAAAGAAAAGGGGCTAGATGATTATTTGATTACAAATGAAACAGGAGGCATTCTCGAAAGTTCTTCGGCAAATTTATTTGTGGTCAGTAATGGTGTTTTATATACTCCTGGTCTTGAAGAAGGTTGTTTAGCAGGAACTATGAGAATGCAAATTATTAACCTTGCAATTGCCAATGGAATTAAGGTTTACGAATGCAATATTTTACCTCAAAATTTACTAGTTGCCGATGAGATCTTTTTGACAAATGCAATTACCGGGATTACTTGGGTAAGTGGCTACAGAACCAAACGTTACTTCAATACAACTTCCGCTAAATTAATTGATTTATTAAATCAAAAATGGAATTAGTAGTTAGCGTATGCTAATCTGAACTTTTTTTATTAACTTGCCCTCACAAACTAATTAAAAAATAATCAAATGAAAGTATTAAAATTTATTGCACCAATCGCATTGTCATTAGTAATGTTTGCTTGTTCTTCTGAAGAAGTAAATGATGCAGCAGGTGATGCTCTTGAAGCTGGAACTGAAATGGTAGAAGAAGCAACTTGTGATCACGAAGAAGGAAAAGCTTGTTGTTCAGGTGAAGAGAAAGAAGCTTGTGCTTCTCATGAAGGTGAGCACCAATGTTCTGCATCTTGTGAATCAACTGACAAGGAAGCTTGCATGAAAGATTGTGCTTCTAATTGTGGAGAAGGTTGTACTGCTGAGATGGCTGCACATGAATGTTCTGAAGCTTGTGCTGATGGATGTACTGCAGAAAAAATGGAAGCTTGTGGTGAAGACTGCACGAAGCCTTGTTGTGCTGATAAAGCATAATACAAAATAATTTTCAATAGAGCTCCTTCGAAAGAAGGGGCTTTTTTTATATCGTTATGGACGGAAGAAAAAGAGAAAATATATCAATTGGAGCTTATGTTGCCATTGTACTTAAAAAAGATCAAAGGTCTGGAGAACTTACAGAGGGAGAAGTGAAAAGAATTCTTACCAAATCATCTTTTCATCCTCATGGGATTAAGGTTCTTTTACAAGATGGGCAAGTTGGTCGGGTAAAAGAAATAGTAGAAGACATCTAGTCAAATAATTTGTTTTTGAGATTAGTTTTCAGTAAGTTAGACTTCTAATTACTCACTATGCTTAAACAATTTCTATTTATTACTTTTCTGTTCTTACAGTACCTCGTGTCCGGACAGGAAATTGAGTTTACACAAATAGAAAAAGATTGGATCAAAAACCATCAAGTAATTAATTTCGGGTATGAACCAGAATGGGCACCCTACGAAATTTATGAAAATGGAGAATACAATGGTATTGTAGGTGAGTATGTTAAAATCATAGAACGAGAAACAGGAATCGACATGGTTCCAATTCCTAATATGACTTGGGGTAAAGCTATCACTGAACTTAAATCGGGTAAGATTAATATTGTTCCTTGTTGTGCAATAACTCCAGAAAGAAGTCAGTTTTTAGAGTTTTCTGATATATACATCGAAGACCCGATGGTGATTGTCACAAGAAAAGATTTTAAGTTTATTGGTGGACTGGATGATTTGAATTCAATTCCTGTTGCCCTTCCTGCAAATTACTATTCCACAGAAATGATTGCGAAAGATTATCCTGGAATTAATATTAAAGAATTTAATGGTGTTTATGAATGCTTAGAGGAGTTAAGTTATGGAGATGCCGATGCATTTGTGGGAAATCTAGGTGTCATTAGTTACCATATTAATAACAGTGGTTTTACCAATCTCAAAATTGCAGCACCAACTTCTTACAAGACAAATGGAATAGCACTAGCCGTAACAAAAGACTGGATTGTTTTTCGTGATATTGCAAATAAAGTATTTGCTTCTATTTCTCCAACTGAGAGAGAACAAATTAGAAATGAATGGATAGCTGTTCGTTATGAACATGGAGTAAGCTGGAAAGAAGTTTTTAAATGGATTTCTTTTGGTTTACTAATCGTAATTTCTATATTTCTATTTCTGTTATATTGGAATAAGCGTCTTCGTAAAGAAATCAACCTAAGAAAGATCAAAGAGAAACAATTAAGAAGGTCAATGGAGTTGATTAAGAAACAAGATTCTGACAAAAAAGTACTTCTACAAGAGATTCATCATAGGGTAAAAAATAATCTACAAATCATTACAAGCATCATGAATTTGCAAAGTAATATTGTTTCGGATGCTAATTCCAAACAAGTGCTGAGAGATGCTATCGATAGAATTAAAAGCATTGCGCTCATTCATGATAAGATTTACAATTCTAAGAACATCAGCGACGTTAGTACCAATGATTATATTCAGTCTTTAGCAGAGGAGGTTATTCACAATTTTTCAATGGAGAAAAATATACAATTGAACGTTAATTCTAATGTTGACAACATACAACTAGATACATTGGTTCCTCTAGCTCTTATTCTAAATGAGTTATTGACCAACAGTCTGAAATACGGAGTTAAAAATAAGAATAATGGCAGAATCAATATCGAATTTAAAACTCGTTATACAGGGTATGAATTGAAGTACTTTGATAATGGAGAATGGTTTGACAACCCTGATTCAGATCATTTTGGAACCTCTTTAATTAATGTTTTTACAGAGCAATTAGATGGGGAGTATTCTTTAAATAAAAGCAAAGAAGGAACGGAATATTTATTCCAATTTAAATCTTCTAAATCCTAATCTGCAAATTTCATTCTTTTTTCGTTAAAAATCAGTACCTTTGCGGAAGGTTATTTTACGTGTAACCTTTATTTAATCTCAATGTTATTATAATTGAAAAGAATATAAATACACAATAATACATGTAAACTGCTAGTTAATAGTTGCTTACGATAATTAATTTTTAATGGCCAGATCACAAGAGACATTTAGTAAAAAAGAAAAAGAGAAAAAACGTTTAAAGAAACGTAAAGACAAAGCACTTAAAAGAGAAGAGCGTAAAGCAAGTTCTGAAGGTGGTGGTTTAGATAATATGTTAGCATACGTGGATGAGTTTGGAAATATTTCTGATACTCCACCCGATGAGAACGTAAAAAGAAAAGAAATCAAAGCGAAAGACATCGAAATTGGCGTTCCTAAAAGAACAGATGCTCCTGTTTCATCTAGCCGTGAAGGTAGAGTCGTATTCTTTAACGATTCTAAAGGATACGGTTTCATTAAAGAAACAGGTACTGAAGAAAAGTATTTTGTTCACGTTAATGGTTTACTTGAAGAAATCAAAGAGAACGATTTAGTTGAGTTTGAACTAGAACGAGGAATGAAAGGAATGAATGCAGTCCAAGTTAAGATTGTAGATTTAGTTGCTAAAAAAGCGAGAGAAGAGGCTGAGAAAGCAGCTCTTGAAGCAGAAGAAGCTAAAGAGGCGGAAGAAGATAATGACGAGGACGACAAAGAAGAAGAGAAAAGCGAAGAATAATAAGCTTTCAGATATAGAATTAAAAGCCGTTAGTTACTAGCGGCTTTTTTTATACACACTAATTCTCCAAGGAAAAGCTTTCTCATGAGTAACTCTCTTAAAACCATTTTCTACAACTAAATCATTCATCATTTTTTCAGAATGGATAAAAGTTCTAAATGGATTTCTTTTAAGAAAAAAGTATAACCTCAATAATTTGTTGGATGTTTTAGAAAGAAAAGTATCCATTGGGTAAATGAAAGCGTAGTATTGCTTAGCCTTTGAAGTTGACTCGTTAATCAATGCTTTCGCATCTGGATAGCAACAAACAACACGTTCCAAAGTGACAATGTCATGCTGTTGAATAGATGAGCTTGCATCAATAAAATCGCCATAAATAAAATTCATTTTATCTTCTGTTTTATTCTCTCGCATCAGACTTTTTGCAACTTCAATATATGAAGTAGAAGCATCAACATCTGTAGAGTTAGCAATTCCTTTCTTAATGAGCTCATGTTGAATGACTCCAATTCCTCCACCGATATCAAGTAGGGTTAAACCTTCAATTCCTTGTTTACTCATTGTGTCAATCAGTATCTGCGTAGTTTTGTTGGGGCCTTTTTTACGATATGCTTTTAGATTTTTTTGAGCTTCTTTTTTATCAAAAATGGATTCTGCTCCACAACAATGAATACAAGTCATATCTTTGGTTTTAAGTCTATAAAAATACAAGATATTAAGTTCTTTTTATGACCTTTGTGAAAAAATAATTGAATGAAAATACTTCTTCTGCTTTTTGGCTTTCTTTTTTACATGTCACTTTCTGCGCAAACAATCAAAGGGGTTGTTATCGACAAGCAATCACAAGCAACGATTCCTGGAGCAAAAGTAGTTTTGAAAACAGCAGATACCATCATTAGAACTCTGTCAGATATTTATGGAGAATTTCGTTTGGAAAACATTCCATTAGGGCGTCAAGTTATACAGGTTAGTTATCCTGGTTATGAGTTGGTTACCATTCCTAATTTGATGGTTATTGTAGGGAAAGAATTGCACGTAAAAGTACAATTGGAAGAACGAATTAATGAAATAGCAGAGGTTGTAGTTAGTGGGAAGGATAAGAGTGGGGAGATCATTAACAAGATGGCAACGGTGAGTACTCGATCTATTTCAATAGATGATGTCGGTAAATTTGCCGGCTCCTTGCAAGATCCTGCTAGAATGGCACAAAATTTTGCAGGAGTCAGTGGCGCTAATGATGCTAGAAATGACATTGTTGTAAGAGGTAATTCTCCCGGTGGTGTTCTTTGGAGAATGGAAGGGATTGATATTCCAAGCCCGAATCACTTTTCGACTTTAGGCACAACAGGAGGACCAATTAGCATGTTAAACATTAACAATCTTGCTAATTCTGATTTTATGACGAGTGCTTGGAGTGCAGACTATGGAAATGCACTATCTGGGGTATTTGATTTACAACTTAGAAATGGAAATCATTCTAAACGAGAATACATTGCACAGGTTGGATTTAATGGTTTTGAATTTGGAGCAGAAGGTCCTTTTAAGAAAGGAAAAAGAGCATCTTACATTTTAAATTATCGTTATTCTACATTAGCTATTATGAGTGCTTTGGGAATTAACTTAGGTACGGGAACAGCTGTCCCACAATACCAAGATTTAACCTTGAAGTTAGACTTTCCAACAAAAAAAGCAGGAAGATTTTCAATTTTTGGAATAGGAGGAATTAGTTACATTGAATCGGAAACAGATTCAACAGAAACAGATAACATTTACTTCTTTCCAAGTACGAAATCCAATGTTTCGTCAAGCACAGGGATTTTAGGAGTTTCGCATCGTTATTTTTTCAATAATAAAACATTTTCAAAGTTGGTGCTTTCTGCAAGTACTCAAAACAGTGGGATAGACATCGATACACTATTGAATAACAACTACATCAAGTTTTATTCTCAATCCAATAATCAAACGAAATATTCTGCCAATTATAAAATAAACAAGAAGTTTAATGCCAAGAATACTGCAACAATTGGAGCTATTTACGATTACTTTTCTTTTGACATCATTGATTCTATCAAGGTTGGAAACAGTTATTCGAAGACTTCAGACTTCCGTGGAGGAACAAGCTTGGTGCAAGCTTATTTAATGTGGCAACATCGTTTTAGCAATTTATTGACGATGAACTTAGGTGTCCATTCTCAACACTTACTAATGAATAATTCTAACAGCTTAGAGCCTAGAGTTGGCTTAAAATATAAATTCACGGAACGACAAACGTTGAGTATTGGAGGAGGGATGCACAGTCAAATGCAACGTGTTCCATCTTATTTTTATGAAGAAATAGTTGCGGGAGAAAGTACAACGCCTAATAAAAGCCTGAATTTTACGCGCACCATTCATTCGGTTATAGGACATGATTTAGATATTGGGAAAGGGTTGCATCTTAAAACAGAATTCTATTACCAATATCTTTACAATGCTCCTGTCGATACATTTCCAAGTGCATTCTCTGCGCTTAATCAAGGTGCAGATTTTGCAGAATTTTCTAGAACGGGACTTGTAAATGAAGGAAAGGGGTATAACTATGGTGGAGAATTAACTCTTGAAAAATTCTATTCAAAAGGATATTATTTCTTAGTTACAGCATCTATTTTTGATTCCAAATATCAAGGAAGTGATCAAGTTTTAAGAAACACAGCCTTTAATACCAACTATGTTTTTAATGCGCTTGGTGGAAAAGAGTTTAAAATTGCCAAAAAAATGACGCTCGGATTTGATGTCAAAGTAACTTATGCTGGAGGTAGGAGATATACACCAATAGATTTGCCAGCATCACAAGCAAGTGGTTCTGCAGTTTATATCTACTCTAAAGCTTATTCAGAGCAAAACCCAGCCTATTTTAGAACCGACTTCAAAATAACCTTTAGAATGGATCAAAAGAAAATATCTCATTGGTTCTCTATTGATTTGCAGAATGTGACCAATCAGAAGAATATCTTTTTGTACGGATATAATTCTACAACCAACCAATTAGGAGCAACTTACCAACGTGGATTCTTTCCTGATATTACGTATAAACTGTGGTTCTAAGAGCTTAGTTTTTTGGATGCTGAGGCATCTATATTTTAATTACTTTTGCTAAAAATAATCAAATGGCAACTTTTCAAGACTTAAACATATCAAAGCAATTACAAAATGCACTTATTGATTTGGAATTCGAAACTCCAACACCGATTCAAGAGCAAGCTTTTTCTGTTGTACTATCCGGAAAAGACATTGTAGGAATTGCTCAAACCGGTACCGGTAAAACCTTGGCCTATATGCTGCCGATTCTTCGTGATTTAAAGTATTCTGAACAAACTAACCCCCGAGTTTTAGTTCTTGTACCAACTAGAGAATTGGTTTTACAAGTGGTTGATGAGATTCAGAAGTTTGCAAAATACATGACTGTACGTGTTTTAGGAGTGTATGGTGGGACAAATATCAATACGCAAGCACAGAAAGTATTACAAGGAACCGATATCATCGTTGCAACTCCAGGACGTTTATATGACCTAGTTCTAGCAAATTCATTGCAACTTAAATCGATTAAAAAATTGGTTATTGATGAAGTGGATGTGATGCTGGATCTTGGTTTTAGAAGGCAAATTACCAATATTTTTGAATTGATGCCCGAACGTCGTCAGAATATTATGTTCTCCGCAACAATGACGGATGATGTAGCAGAGTTAATTGACGATTCTTTTATTAGTCCTGTTAAAATTGCGATTGCAGTCAGTGGGACACCATTGGATAACATCAAGCAGTCTTGCTACAAGGTGGAGAATTTCTACACGAAAGTTAATTTACTGAAGCATCTACTTTCTGATCACGATACATTCCGGAAAATTTTGGTTTTTGTCTCCAATAAGAAAAGTGCTGATAGAGTCTTTGATGAAATCTCATTGAGATTCGTTGATAATGTCAGTGTTATTCACTCTAATAAGTCGCAAAATTACAGAATTCGATCCATCGAAGAATTTGACAACGATATCAATCGTATTCTCGTGGCAACAGATGTTATGGCTAGAGGATTGGATTTAGAAAAAATCACACACGTGATCAATTTTGACGTTCCTAATTTTCCAGAGAACTACATGCACAGAATTGGTAGAACTGGTCGTGCTGAAAAAGAAGGAAATACCATTCTATTCTATACAGAGAAAGAAGAAGCGTATAAGAACAGCATTGAAGAATTGATGGATTACAAAATCCCATCATTAGATTTTCCTTCTGAGGTAGAAATTTCAAAAGAATTGACTCCTGAAGAAATGCCTGATGATTCAATGGCGGCAAATAGTCACAATAGAAA
>JAJRQP010000201.1 GCA_024280195.1 Bacteroidota bacterium
ATTTAGAAGTGGTGGCTTTACAAGGAATGCGAAAGAGAGAAAAGTTGTAGAAGATATTGCGAAGTATCATCTAATCAATGGCAAAAATACAGCTATTTCGACCAAAGCAGCAACAATTTGCTATTACATAAAAGGACTTTGTGCGGCAACCAATCGAAATTATGAAGATAGTTTCACATTCTTTAATAGAACGAAAGAAATTTTTGACGACAACCCAGCGATTAAATCCGAATCTGCTAAAAGGTATGTCTTAACCTTATTTCATCTATTGAGATGTCATATTGACAATGAAGATTATAAAAGCGCCAAAGAGTTGATTGAAAGCATTAGAGAATTAAAAACTCAGAAAATGTTTAAGTCGACGGATATTATGGTTCAGATTTTTGCTAAATCGTATGATCAAGAATTGATTCTCCTGCATTCTCAAGGATTATTTAAAAAGAGTGTAGAGTTAATTCCGGAAATAGAAAAACAACACGTTGCTTTGCGAGGGAAAGTGAGTAAAGAAATGGAAATATTACTCACTTACAGTAAATCGTATAGCTATTTTGGAATAGGTGATTTTAAAAAATCTTTGCAATACTTAAACGAGGTATTGAATGATAACACACAAAATTTGAGGCAAGACATCTATAGTTTTTCTCGATTATTAAATCTGATAATCCATTATGAATTAGGTAATTACGAATTCTTGGAATATGAAGTTAGATCAACAAATAGGTATTTGAGTAAACATGATCGAGATTTTAAAATAGAAACGGTTTGCATTTCTCATATTAGAAAATTAGCCAAAGCCCATATTGACGTCAATCGAATGGAAATATTAGAAGAAATGAAAGTTGAGATTGATGGCCTGCTAAAAGACCACAACGAAAGAGTAATTTTGGAATATTTCAACATCTGTGCTTGGATTGATAGTAAAATAAATAAAATTCCATTTTGCGAAGCAGTTGTCTTGCGTTGCAATAAAAAATAAGTAAAGTATTACTTATCTTATAGTTTTCAATCGTTGAATTTACTACTTTTACATTCTTTATTTTAACTCAATTCAAAGATGGCAAAGAAGTACACAACACGTGAAGAAGATTACTCTAAATGGTACAATGAAATTGTTTCCCGAGCAGATTTAGCGGAAAATTCAGATGTTAGAGGTTGTATGGTTATTAAACCTTACGGTTATGCCATCTGGGAGAAAATGAAAGAAGTTTTGGATAAGAAATTCAAAGAAACTGGACATTCTAACGCATACTTCCCGATTTTCATTCCTAAAAGTTTATTTGAAGCCGAAGAAACCAATGCCGAAGGTTTCGCAAAAGAATGCGCCGTTGTAACGCATCATAGATTAATCAATGACCCAGATAACAAAGGGAAATTAATTGTAGACCCAAAAGCAAAACTAGAAGAAGAATTGATCGTCAGACCAACTTCTGAGGCAATTATTTGGAGTACCTATAGACGTTGGATTCAATCCTATAGAGATTTACCTATCTTAATCAATCAATGGGCAAATGTGGTTCGTTGGGAGATGAGAACAAGAATCTTTTTAAGAACGGCAGAGTTTTTATGGCAAGAAGGACACACAGCTCATGCGACTAAAGCAGAAGCATTGGCAGAAGCAGCGCAGATGAATCAAGTATATGCGGATTTTGCTGAGCAATATATGGCAATGCCTGTTATTCAGGGGCTTAAAACAGAATCGGAAAGGTTTGCGGGAGCCGATGAAACCTATTGTATCGAAGCAATGATGCAAGATGGTAAAGCTTTGCAAGCAGGTACCTCTCATTTTTTAGGACAGAATTTCGCCAAAGCTTTTGATGTTAAATTTGCAACCAAAGAAGGCAAACAAGAACACGTTTGGGCATCTTCTTGGGGAGTATCAACTCGATTGATGGGAGCATTAATTATGACACATTCAGATGATGACGGATTAGTACTTCCTCCTGCGATTGCACCTATTCAAGTTGTTGCCATTCCTATTTATAAAACAGAAGAAGAGTTGGCAAAAATTGCTACTTTAATGAAAGAAGTAGGAGTGAAGCTAAATGAAAAAGGTATTTCATTCAAGTTTGACGATGATGATAATAGACGTCCAGGTTGGAAGTTTGCAGAATACGAAGCAAAAGGCGTTCCTGTTCGTTTAGCGATGGGACCAAGAGATTTGGAGAATGGAAAAATTGAAGTCGCAAGAAGAGATACGAAATCTAAAGAAGTAATTGATTTTGATGGGGTAGAGGAGCATGTTGAGAAATTGATGACTGAGATTCAAGAGAATTTATTTAGAAAGGCTTCTGATTTTAGAACGTCCAACATGCGTGAGATTGATTCTTACGAGGATTTTAAAGTGAAAATAGAATCGGAAGGAGGTTTTTTCTTAGCTCATTGGGATGGAACTGCTGAGACAGAAGAAAAAATTAAGAAAGAAACAAAAGCAACGATACGCTGTATTCCTTTGGATAGAAAAGAGGAAGAAGGTGTATGTATGGTAACAGGAAATAAATCCGCAGGTAGAGTGGTATTTGCAAAAGCATATTAAGATGAATTTAAAAGACGATCACAAAGAAAGGCGACAAAATATTGTTGATTTATTAATCAATAAAGCTGCACTTAAGCAAGATATTGCCGATTATTCAGAAAAAGTATTAGCAAGATTCAAAGAAGTCGTTCAGAAGGAATTAGAAGAATTAGGAAAATCTATAGCTGATGATCGAATTCGATTGAGTTATAAAGACAACGGTAAATACGAATTTAGAGTGAGTATCGGTTCAGATGCACTCGTTTTTCAATTGCATACCAATATCTTTCGTTTCGATGATGAAAATCCAATGTGGAAATCAAAGTACTTGGAAGAAAATGGTGCAAATGGTTATTTTGCCATCATTAATATTTATAATTTCTTAGCCGAATCAGTTGAGAAGAGTCGTTTAAATGATGCGGGCTACTTAATTGGACGCTTATTCTTAAATCACGAAGAACATTTCTTAGTAGAAGGAAAAGGTCAATTAGGTTTCTTATTTAGAGACTTAGAAACGAGTCAACTAACAGACGATGTAATTTGTCAAGTTATCCAAGCTTCTCTATCGTTTGCAGTTGAATTTGACCTTATTACACCGCCTTACGACATGGTACAAGAGGTTTCTTTGATGCAAATAAATGCGATTAGTTCTGATCTGCAAATAGCAACTGGAAAAAGACTTGGATTTAAATTTAGTTCGGAGGAAAAAGATATTTATTAAAAAAAAGTATTTTTCATTTGTTATTAAAGAATTTCACTTTATATTTGCACTCCCAAATTGGGGGATTGAAGTAATGTTTGGCCCATTCGTCTAGTGGTTAGGACGCCAGGTTTTCATCCTGGAAACAGGAGTTCGATTCTCCTATGGGCTACTATTAAAATAACCAAAGTAATTTGGCCCATTCGTCTAGTGGTTAGGACGCCAGGTTTTCATCCTGGAAACAGGAGTTCGATTCTCCTATGGGCTACAGTAAAATAATTAAAATAAGTGCTAAAGCACACTAATTAAAATAAGAACAAAATGGCGAATCATAAGTCAGCATTAAAGAGAATTAGATCAAACGAAGCGAAAAGAGTTCGTAATAAGTATCAACACAAAACAACTAGAAATGCTATTCGCAAATTTAGAGAGTTGACTGATAAGAAAGAAGCTGAAGCGATGCTTCCTTCAATTTTCGGTATGCTTGATAAATTAGCAAAGAGAAACATTATTCATAAGAATAAAGCAGCAAACCTTAAATCTGGTTTAAAAGTTCAAGCGAGCAAAATGTAATTCTTATTTTGAAGAAATTGAAGAGGGCTATGCCCTCTTTTTTTTTACCTTTACTTTCAGAAAGTATAATACAGTCATTCATTGACCGTTTGTTATTAGTGTAATGAGGATTAGTCTAGTTATCTTATTGTTTTTATTTTGCAATACTTCGTACAGTCAGCTGGTAACGGAGTTTGATACATTGACTTATTCTTCAAGAATGAACAGTGGTATTGATTCTATCGATATTTCTAGTGCAGATTCTCCTTCTACTTTCGATGGTGGAATAGCAATCACGTCTCCTTTCAGTCTTTCTGTTACTTCCCTTTTTAATAATTTCACTTCACCTAACTTTCTTCCAAAAGCTACTTGGAAAAAAATGGAGTTCTCTGCTATGCCTCATCTTGGGTTCTCCTATTCTTTTGGAGGACAAGGAAGTCAGTTCTTAAAGGCTAAATACAATCATGCATTTAGTGATAGTATGCTTTTGCAAATTAATTATACAAGAAGATCAGGTATTGGTAGTATTAGAAACGCATTCTACTCTTTAGATGATGTAACTGCACAATTTCAACGTTTGGGTAACTTCTATTCAATGAACTTGAAAGGAAGTTTTAAAGGAGCAACTATTAATCACCCTGGAGGAATTGTTACGGATTCATTAATTGAAGACTTTGGATTGGATTTTTCTCCAGTTTACAAGCAAAATGCAAACAGTAGAAATAGAACTGGAGAAGTTCAATTGAGAAATTATTTTGATTTTAATAAGGATAGCATCCGTTCTCTTGGATTAATTACTTCTCACAAGTACGAGATACAGAATCGAGTGTATTCAGAGTTAGATACAGTCTTTGGTATTTACAATGCAGTTTTTATTGATAGTTTTTCGACACGTGATCAATTTAATCTAGCGAGTATAACAAATGGTGGAGGAATTTATTTCATGAATCAACAGTTGTACATTGATGCAATTATAAATCACACTTACTGGGATTATCAAAATTTAGCAAGACATAGAGATACTTCTGAAATTTCATTTTCTTCTTTTGCAAGAATAAACTGGAAAGGATTCTCTATGAATAACGATTTGAATTTTAACATTCTTGGTCGATTTAATGAATTCAATGATAAATTGAGACTAGGTTATAGAAAGAACAAGCTAGAAACAGGTTTAAATTTCTTATACGAGCAAAAAGCTCCTTCAATTTTCCAGAGATCCTACTTTAGTAATAACACTAGCTATAATTTATCGACTGTTAACTTACAGCAATGGATGAAGGTTAATGCAAATCTTGCGTATCAAGTTAGTGAGAATATTTCGGTGAAGGCCTTTAGTGAATTTGCGAATATCAACAGGGTTTATTTATTTGATGGCAATCAATGGGAGGACAGTAGCTTTTCGGGTAGTTTTTATAGCTTAGGTGTGAATGCAGGGTTAAAATTTGGCGTGTTTAACCTTCATCCTCGATTTGTTTATTCGACAAGTAATTCAAACTTATTGCCAAAGTATCAAGCATCAAGTAGGGTTTTTCTGAAAGGGAAGATATTTAAGGATAAAAAACTAGATGCTGTATTGGGAGTTGATGTAACTTATGTCTCTGGATTTAACACTAAGAGATATATCCCATCGATGGATACGTATGACTGGACGGTTACGCCATCTTCATACACGGAGCAAATAAACATGCATGCTTTTCTAAGTCTTGGTATATCGCAATTTAGATTCTTTTTCCGTTATGAGAATATTGGTTACTTCTGGTCTGATAAAACAAGTGAGATCGTCAATAGTTATCCAATAGCAGGTTCTAGATTGAGAATTGGATTGACGTGGGATTTCTTTAATTAAAAAAAGGCGCGGCGAAATTAGAATTCCGCCGCCTTTAAAAACCTAACCTACTTTTTACAACTAAACTTCTATAAAATTAGTAAGTAGAATTCTTTAAAGCTAGAGAAATGTTATTAGATGAATATTTACCCCTATTTAGTTAGCTAAATCGGTTTCTCAATGGATATTCATTAGTTTTAGTTAAAGTTTTCTAATTTAAAAAAGAAAGTTTGTAATTACCATAAATCCATTATCTTTGAAAAAAATAAACGAATGAAATTGTTACAAGATAAGATAGTATTGATTACAGGAGCTTCTCGTGGAATAGGTAAATCTATTGCAGAAGAATGTGTGAAGCAAGGAGCAAAAGTTGCGTTTACTTATTTGTCATCCGAAGAAAAAGCAAAAGCTTTAGAAGTTGAATTATCGAAAGATGGAGGTGTCGCTAAAGGGTTTAAATCTGATGCGTCTAAATTTGACGAGGCACAAACTTTAGTAGATCAAGTAATAGAAGAATTCGGAACCATTGACGTTCTGGTAAATAACGCAGGAATCACAAGAGATACTTTGTTGATGAGAATGTCTGAACAACAATGGGATGATGTGATGAACACGAACTTAAAATCAGCATTCAATTTAACGAAAGCTGTGCAGCGACCAATGCTAAAAGCAAGAAAAGGTTCTATTGTAAATATGTCTTCTGTAGTTGGTGTAAGTGGGAATGCAGGTCAATCTAATTATGCAGCATCAAAAGCAGGATTAATTGGTTTTACTAAATCAATTGCTCAAGAGTTAGGTTCTAGAAGTATTAGATGCAATGCAATTGCTCCTGGGTTTATCGAAACAGAAATGACAGAATCATTGGACGAGAAAGTGGTGCAAGAATGGAGAAATTCAATTCCTTTAAAAAGAGGAGGAAGCCCAAAAGATGTTGCTGATTTAGTCGTGTTCTTAGGTTCTGACATGTCAAATTACATTACAGGACAGACAATCAATGTTTGTGGAGGTATGTTAATGTAATTAAAAGGAAATAGAAATACAGAATCCAATCTTTTTAAGGTTGGATTTTTTTTATCTTCTTTTTTTGCTAAAATTATTGAAGAATTCAATAGATTTTTTGAGAATATCAAAATACAAAAAGACATACCCAAAAATAATCATTACCCAAAGAACTAAAATATTAAATGTAAACGTTTTGATTCTTTTACCGAAGACATACTTGTATGGAGAGTAAAAATGAGCACTTAAGAACGATTCATTTTTTGGTAAATTATAAATTGGCTTATCCGTTTGGTAGATTTGATGGTTAGAAATGATGAACTTATTGAGTTCCATTTTGTTCATCACTACTTTCATCAAAGCTTCATTTACGTAAGCTCCTTTCATTGCTTTGTAATTGGCTATACCGTAAGAATCAATTTTAGTCCGAATAGAATCTGCATATCGATTGATGTTTGAAATGTATAGAGCCCGAACAGTTTGAATAAAATTATCCAACGGTTGCACCTCGTGCGGACCAAATTCTGAAAGGTTTAAATTTTCAATGCAATTCTCGCAAGATAATCCATCCCACTTTTGTTCTTCTTTAGAAATCTCATTGATTAATAATAACCTTGCATCATCAAGTTCTTCGTCCTTACTTTCTTTATCTAAAAGAATATCTAACTGATGTTTAATTTCAGGAATCCAATAATTTTTTTTCCATTCAGATTGACTTTTATTAATCTTGAAGGTAAGAAATTCTCGCTCTAGTTTATTTTGAGATGTTTCTTCAACCGCAAGTGCTTCATAAGCCCATCTAGAAGCCATTACATTTCCCACCCAAGGAACTTTCGTTGCTTCAGACAAGCTGGGATGGAGCTTGTCGAAGTTAACAATCACTCCACTAAAAAGCAACTGAGGAATTATAAGCAATGGCACAAATATGTAGATTACTTTTGCAGAATTGAATGCGCTAGAAATGTTCAATCCTATTAAGTTGGATAAACAAGAAGTAGTGAACAGAATAATCCAATATTCAAAGAGCATTCCTTTAATTTCTAGAATAGAATTACCAATCAATACAAACAACAATGCTTGAATAGCTGAAATGATAAATAGTATAGCAACTTTAGAAAGTAAATAGCTTCTTCTTGAAAGGTGTAAAAATTCTTCTCTGAATAAGTTCTTTTTGTCTTTGTGAATTTCTTCTGCAGAAACAGTCATGCCTATAAAAATGGCTACGATTACTGCAATGAAAATATATTGCGGAATGTTGTCGTTTAAACTATAACTGTATGAACTTGACCCATCATTAAAATCGAAATACTTAATGAAAAAAGACAAAGCTAGAGCAAGAATAGGGGACACCAATGCATTGATTAACAAATATTGCTTGTTGGATTTTTTGGAAAGAAAATCACGGGTGATGTAGGTTGTGAATTGTGACTTCTTATTTGGAAGTTCTATTCGTTTTATTTCTTCAGCTTTATTTTGTTTGACTTCATATGTTTTTTTAAACTGTGTATAAAGTTTATTCCAGTCAAACGGCGTCTTTTTTCTTTCACTGGTTTCATTTCCAAATTCATCTACGATTTTTGCATCTATGATGTTGAAAATTTGTTCAGGATTAACATTTCCGCACAAATTACACTCTCTTTCATGTGCAAGTCCCTGATAAGAATAAGTTTTAAAATGAACGATTGCATCGAGTGGAATACCGTCATAAATAAGAAAACCACCAGCATCTAAAATTAATAAGCGATCAAAGAGTTTAAAAATGTTGGATGAAGGTTGATGGATAACAACAAAGACAAGCTTTCCATTCAAAGAAAGTTCTTTGAGCAAATCCATAATGTTGTCTGAATCTTTACTTGATAAGCCAGATGTTGGTTCATCAACAAATAGAACGGAAGGTTCTCTAATTAATTCTAAGGCAATATTCAATCGCTTTCTTTGTCCACCAGAAATTACTTTCTCAGTTGCTGAGCCAACTTTTAATTGTCTAATTTCATAGAGTCCAATCGACCTCAACAGCTTGTTTACTTTTCGAATCAATTGCACTTTGGAGAATTGACTCATGGATAGTTTTGCGCTGAAAAACAAATTCTCAAAAACAGTCAATTCTTCAATTAAAAGATCGTCTTGACTTACGTTTCCAATAACTCCCTCTAATAGTTCTTTGTCTTCGTGAAGATTAATTCCATTGATTTTCACAGAACCGTATTTTGGAGTAACCTTGCCATTCATTATGTTAAGCAAGGTTGTTTTTCCAGAACCAGATTCTCCCATCAAACCAATTAAGTTTCCAGCATTGGTGCTGACATTAATTTTATGAATGGCATTCTTTCCGCTTTCAAAAGAATGAATCACATTTTCTACTTCGAAAGTCAATTGTAAGTCTTCTTTACTAGCAGTAAATCGAGTAATGATATCACTGTAATAGATTTGCGAACTTTTATTAGTTCTTACAGTTGACCCAATGTTAAAAAGGTGTGCTTTTGATGTAGAAACCATTCTACCGTTAACGTAGAGTTCTTCATTTCCGAGGTATCGAAAAAAGATACTTCGAACACTTTCAATGTAGATAAGTAAGATGGGGGAGTCTAAACCTTGAATAATCTCGGATTTAGAAAACAATAAGTTACTCATTGTTTTTCCGCAAAGATATAAGGTATGATTTCTATCATCGACTTGTTTCCCTTCAAATTCAATGAAGAATTTAATTCGTTCGTATTCTTCTGTTGAAATATGAAAGGCTTCGGCAACAGTCTCTGCAAAATTAATCTCTCGTTCTGTTACTTCATCATCTAAAAGAATAAACTCCATTATTCTGACAAGAACAATAACTTTCTGTCGTTGAGATAGTTCCTTGTTAATTTGGGTGCAAATTCTTAATATTTTAACAGAATGAAGCGCATTTCTTTTTCTATCTTTTTTCTTTGATGCAATTCTACCTCTTGTAGAGACAAGATAGTTGTTAAATACGTTTAAATATTTATCGATGTACTCAGAACTAAGTTCTGTTTTAAGAAATTCTTCGACAATTTTTTGACCTTTGGTACTTTGAATTGTTTCTTCTTCAGCATCCTCAGAAACTTCATCTATCTTTGCAATAATAGCAAATAGGTGCATTAAAGCTTGAAGAATCCTTTCACTCATAGGTTAATATGTTTGTCTGAAAAAATTAGTTTTTAAAACCAATTAGCATAACTACGCAACCTGTTACTTTTAAGTCTAAATCTAACTCAGTAGTAATGGTAACAGGAATGGTATTGTCAACTTTAAAATCCCAATAAGGTGAGTTTTTATAGTTTTTGTTAGAGAATAAGATATGTCCTTCTTGATCTTTAATCGTAAAGATGACAAAATTCTCTCTAGAACCAGCACTGGTTGCAAGTCGATAGGTTGATCCTCCAAAAAATGTAGTTTTAAACTCGGCCTTCTCTCTATCCAAGAATGCTGTGTAAACTTGACCGTCAGAGACAAATTTGTTCCCGTTCTCGTCCGTTAAAAGAGCTTCGCAATCTTGAACGATTCTTTCACAATCTTGCGCATTTACAGTTCCAAGGGTAAATACAGAAATAATTAGTAATGTTATAAATTTCATATAATTATGCTTTAATAATTGTTGCGCGAATTGCTGTTATTTTTGTTTCAATTTCATTCATAACTTCCTCTGTGATTTCTACACTGGACTTATGTCTAAAATTACTAATTCTACTTTCTTCATCTGTTTCTGGAGCAATGTATTCGTAGTTCATCACTACCTTATCAAAAGAATTTTTTAAGTCTTTAATGTCAGCAATCAACTGGTCATTCATTCCTTCATTATTGTACTCCGTTAAAATGTCAACGATAGAACCGATGGTTTGTTTCTGTTCACCAATTCGTTGCTTTATGTCTGTACTTGGATGTTTTGCATTCAGTTGACAAGCAAAATGAAGAGATTCAATCCAACCTCCTGTTAGTATCCAAGCTGAAGTTGCTTTTCTATCTCCATTCTTTAAGAAATTATCAGCTTGCTTAAAAGCTTCTGACATTAAA
>JAJRQP010000202.1 GCA_024280195.1 Bacteroidota bacterium
AATTTTGCGGTGTTTTGGTGCCCGCTTAATTTATGAAGGCACGAGAGAATTCTCGCTTCGGGGAAATCATTTTTTAATTCAATCATTCGTGTATTCGTGGCAAAAAAAAGTGGAGAAAAAATATTAATCGGACAATAATGTTAAAATTTTAATAAAACGATTAAACAATCTTTTTAAGTGTCTTCCACCATAAATTAGGGATTTGACTTTTTAATGCATCTTGATAATCTTTTTCGTCGCACGGCACCATTTTATGTCTATCGTACTTACTTCCAGGCTCTGAAATGTACCTGACTTCTAGCCACCAACGGTTTGATTTGTCGCTCTTGTAAAAAACCAAATCATCTTCAAAATCATCCAGGTGAACATAGAACTTCTTATAATTTGCTTTAGAACCAACAGGGAAATCTCCCACTCTATTTGAGTAACCGTCTATAAAGTACCAAATAACCTGAGCGATCAAATTGGCAGCATTGGTATTCTGGTTAGCATCAATGTTAAATAATCCAACACAAGACATTTTTTCACTCAAACCTGCATATTTTGCCATTTGACAAATTTGCAAAGCGCTCACTCCGTTTGGATTGGAATACTTATCTGCATCCGTAAAGCTAGACGCGATGTTTGTATAGTCGATGGAAAAGATATCAGAATTTCTTAAAAAAGGTTCGGTAACTTTAAAGTCATCATTGATTTCTCCTAATCGGCATACATCAAAATATAATTTATCAAATAGGTCTAAATCTTTCTTTGCCGCAAAAGGTCGTTGTAAACCTAAAACGGAGTAATTAAACAAATAACAAGGTCTTTGCATTAGCAAATGACTAATAAAGCCTTTGTGAGAAATTGCTGCGTTTGGGTCTCCAATATCTAAAGAACTATCAATCGAGCAAATGTTCACCATCTGTTCTTGCATTTCGTATCCTTTATACAAAGCCAATGTTTGCTCTTGACTTCCTCCAATAACAAAAGGAATGATTTCTTTTTTCAATAATTCAGAAACAACCTGAGTGAGTGCAAAATAGGTGTCCTCAATTTTCTCTCCTGGCTCAATGGTTCCTAAATCGTAAATAGAAAAGTCCCAAGTATCGCCGTAAGACATTTGATAGAATTGCTTTCTGAATTCCTCATTCACTCCTGATTCAATGGTTGAATTTCTATATTCAGGAACATAGATTAATGCAATTCCTTTTTTGTCGAGCTCAGGAAAACCGGATTCATCGTGAACGTTTATAAAGGGAAATAGTTCCCCAACAGAATTGGAAATAGTTTTATCTACGGCTTTGAAATAAATAGAAATGTCTTTCATGAGAATCAGTTTTCTCAAAACTACATGAAAATACGAAGGGTTTTAAAAAGAATTGAAAAAGGTTTGCAATCGTTTTCGTTGAAAACTTTTGACTGCAAAAAAAAACGTCTTGCAATTTCTCACAAGACGTTTAATATATAGTTGATTGACAACTTACTATTTTTTTGCTTTTGTTACTTTCTTTTTCGTAATCTTCTTCTTTGTCGCCTTCTTTTTCTTCTTTGGTTTTTTAGCTTCAATCATTTTCTGAACCTCTTCCAAGGTTAGTTTCTCCACCTTAAAAGTTTTAGGCAATTCGATTTTCAGCTTACCTTTTACGATATTAAATCTACCCCAACGCGCTTTCTGAACAGAAATGCCTTCCTCTTCCCAGTTGTGAATCATTTTATCGATTTCCTTTTGTTTTTTTGCTTCAATCAGCTCAACGATGTCTTCTTTAGAAAGGTTATCAAAGTCATATTTTCTATTCACGTTGATAAACATATCGTTCCATTTGATAAAAGGACCAAATCTTCCAGAACCTTTTTGAACAGGTAAACCTTCGTATTCAGCAACTGGAGCATCAGCTTCTTGCTTTTCTTTGATCAATTCAATGGCACGATCAAGATCTACACCTCCCATGTCTTCATCCTTAGGAATCGAAACAAAAACATCATTGTGTTTCACATAAGGACCAAAACGACCCTGTGCTACCACTACTTCTTTTCCTTCAAATTCTCCTAAAGTTTTTGGAAATTTAAATAACTCCAACGCTTCTTCTAAAGTGATTGAATTAATAGACTGTCCTTTTCTCAAAGAAGCAAATTTTGGCTTTTCACCATCTGCTTCTTCGTTTCCAATCTGAATCATCGGTCCAAAACGACCAATTCTTGCAATCATTCTACGTCCAGACTCTGGATCAGTTCCAATTTCTCTTTCTCCTGATGCTCTCTCAGAATTCTCTAAGGTATCTTCTACTCTTTCGTGAAAAGGCGTATAGAAAGACTCAATCATCTTTGTCCAATCTACCAAACCTTTTGCAATCTCATCAAATTCTTGCTCTACTTTAGCCGTAAAGTTATATTCCATGATTTGCCCGAAATGTTCTACTAGAAAATCTGTCACAACGATACCAATATCAGTTGGACACAATTTATTTCTTTCCTTTCCTGTTATTTCAGAAAGTTCATTTCTCACATAATCACCATTCGTAAGAACGAATTGTATGTAATTTCTTTTTGTTCCGTCTTTCTCAGGTTTCTCTACATAACCTCTTTTCTGAATCGTAGAAATGGTTGGTGCATAAGTCGATGGACGACCGATACCTAACTCCTCTAACTTCTTCACTAAAGAAGCCTCAACATATCTTGCCGGCGGACGACTGAATCGTTGTGTCACAGAAATATTATCTACATCAACGGAATCTCCATTTGAAACAGCAGGCAATAATCCAGATGCAAATTCATTCTCACTATCTTCAACAGAAGTTTCGAGGTAAACCTTTAGAAAACCTTCAAATTTGATTACCTCTCCTTTTGCAGAAAAATTCTCCTCTACCCCATTTCCATTAATCTTGATGGTTGTTCTTTCTAATTTTGCATCTGACATTTGCGAAGAAATTGCTCTCTTCCAAATCAAATCATATAATTTCTCTTGATCACTTTCTGCATTAATTGAATGTGTAGAAAAATCAGTTGGTCGTATTGCCTCGTGAGCCTCTTGAGCTCCAGAATTCTTATTGACATATGTTTGCGTGTTCGAGAATTCTTCACCGTACGCACGAGTAATTTCCGCCTTTGCTGCATCCAGAGCAGTTTTAGAAAGATTGACAGAATCCGTTCTCATATAAGTAATCCGACCTGATTCATACAATCGCTGTGCAACAGACATTGTTCTAGAAACAGAGAACCCTAATTTTATACTTGCTTGTTGTTGCAAGGTTGACGTTGTAAAAGGAGCAACTGGTTTTTTAGTCGCTGGTTTCTTTAAAACATCCGTAATTGTAAAAGATGCATTTTTGCAAGAATCTAGAAAACGAACCACATCGTCTTCTGATTTTAATTGCTTTGCAACCGTTGCATTAATACGTCCCTTCTCTGTTTGAAAGATGGCTGTGATTTTATAAAAAGTTTCTGAATCAAAATTATTGATTTCTTTTTCTTTCTCAACAATTAAACGAACAGCAACTGACTGCACACGTCCTGCAGACAAGCTTGGTCTTACTTTTCTCCATAAAACAGGAGACAATTCAAAACCAACAAGTCTGTCTAAAATACGACGTGCTTGTTGTGCATCTACTAATTCTTTATTTATTTCTCTTGGAGATTCAATTGCTTTAAGGATTGCCCCTTTAGTAATCTCGTTAAAGGTAATTCTTCTCGTTTCTTTCTTATCTAAACCTAAGGTCTCGTAAAGGTGCCAAGATATTGCTTCTCCCTCGCGATCCTCATCGGTCGCTAGCCATACAACCTCTGCTGCTTTTGCTAACCTCTTTAGTTCTGCAACAATCTGCTTCTTGTCTGGAGATACTTCATATTTCGGTTTGAAATTGTTTTCAACATCAATTGCTTCTTTCTTTGCTAGATCTCTAACGTGACCAAAACTTGACTTTACAATAAAATCTTTTCCTAAATACCCCTCTATCGTACTCGCTTTTGCTGGTGACTCGACAATTACTAAATTTTTAGCCATACTCTAAATATTGTTTTGAATGCAATCTATGTGGGTGCAAAATAAGAGGTTTTAAATTCAATAAGCAATGATTTAGGGGAAGAAATTTAATTAGTTATTAGCTTTTAGCTTGTTAGCTACTAGCTAAAAGCCAATAACTAAAGGCTAATAACTATTTTTACCTGCCATTTTGACACCCTTTACTTTTTCACTATCTTCGCAGACTGAATTTAAGAAAATGAACGATAATATAGATTTACATAAGCAACTGGATGAATCACGGCAAGGCGAAGCAATTTCTTTGGAGCAAGACTCAACACCGAATGGAAAGAAACTTTTTCTTGAAAGTTATGGTTGCGCAATGAACTTTTCAGATAGTGAGGTTGTTGCATCTATATTAATAGGACAAGGTTATTCAACGACTCTTGATGAGCATGAAGCTGATATTATTCTAATTAACACTTGTTCTATTCGTGAGAATGCTGAAACAAGGGTGAGAAAACGCTTAGAGAATTTCAAGAACAGAAAAAAGAGACAACCTGGATTAATTGTTGGAGTTTTAGGATGCATGGCCGAACGCTTGAAAAAGACTCTGCTTGAAGAAGAGAAGCTAGTTGATATTGTTGCAGGGCCAGATTCATATCGAGATTTACCAAATCTAATTATTGAGGTTGAAGGAGGACAGAAAGCGGTTAATGTTTTACTTTCTCGCGATGAAACCTATGCTGACATCTCTCCTGTTCGTTTAGATAAAAAAGGAGTGACTTCTTTCGTTTCAATAACGAGAGGTTGCGACAATATGTGTTCATTCTGTGTGGTTCCATTTACGAGAGGAAGAGAACGTTCCAGAGACCCAAAGACTATTTACAAAGAGTGCGAAGAGTTATTCGAGAACGGATATAGAGAAGTTACGCTACTCGGACAAAATGTTGATTCTTACCGCTGGAACATGACCTCGAAAGGAGAGGTTAAAGACGATTCAATTCCAACGACTAGTTTTGCACAACTGATGCAAATGGTTGCACAGATTTCTCCCGATTTAAGAATTCGATTCTCCACTTCTCACCCAAAAGACATGTCCGATGAAGTTTTAGAGGTAATAGCTGCCAATGATAACATTTGCAATTACATACACTTGCCAATTCAATCGGGAAACTCTGATGTTCTGAAAAGAATGAACAGAGGATATACACGAGAATGGTATTTGGAGAGAATCAATAAAATTCGAGAAATTATTCCTGATTGTGCCATCACAACAGATATAATCACTGGTTTTTGCGACGAAACAGATGAAGAACATGCTGATACTATTTCTATTATGAAAGAAGTAGAATGGGATTTTGCATTCATGTACAAATATTCTGAACGACCTAAAACTTTGGCTGAGCGAAGGTATGAAGACAACGTTCCTGAAAAAGTAAAAGGAAGTCGTTTAACGGAGGTTATCAATTTGCAACAAGCAAATGCTTTGGTGATTAACAAAAAGAAAATTGGTAAAACTTACAAGGTTTTAGTAGAAGGAACATCAAAGCGTTCTGACGACTTCATGGACGGGAGAAATGACCATAATACGAAGGTTGTCTTCCCTAAAGGTGATTTTGGCAAGAGCGACTACGTAATGGTAAAAATAATTGACTGCACAACAGCAACTCTTAAAGGAGAAGTTGTAGAAGTATGTAAACCTTCAAAATAAAAACAGATGGAATTACAACAAATAAAGCAACGTTTTGGAATTATCGGTAACACCTCCTTGCTCAATCGAGCGTTAGAGGTTGCATCACAAGTTGCACCAACAGACATTTCCGTTTTAGTTACAGGAGAAAGTGGAACAGGAAAGGAAATAATCCCTCAAGTGGTGCATCAACTGAGTCCTCGAAAGCACAACGAATACATCGCAGTAAACTGTGGAGCAATTCCAGAAGGAACTATTGATTCTGAATTATTCGGGCATGAAAAAGGAGCATTTACAGGAGCTAGTGGTAGCAGAAAAGGATACTTTGAAGTAGCAGATGGTGGAACGATATTCTTAGATGAAGTAGCGGAATTACCCTTGCAAACACAAGTTCGATTATTGCGTGTTTTAGAAACTGGAGAATTTATCAAAGTAGGTTCCTCTAAGGTTATTAAAACTGATGTTAGAATTATTGCAGCAACCAATGAGAATATTCAAAAGGCAATTGCCAACGGTAAGTTTAGAGAAGACCTTTACTATCGCTTAAGTACGGTCCCCATTGCATTACCTCCGTTAAGAAAACGAAAAGAGGACATTCACTTACTGTTTAGAAAATTCGCCAATGATTTCGGAGAAAAATACAGAATGCCTGCAGTTCGATTAACCGATGATGCTGTTCAATTATTAAACAATTACAATTGGCCAGGAAACATTCGTCAACTGAAGAACATTGTAGAGCAAATATCTGTGATTGGAACTTCGAGAGAAGTTAACGCCATTGAATTAGCGGAATATCTTCCTGAAAAAATGGATTTTAGTCCTGCCGTGATTGAAGACGTAAAAGAAAGTGTCAATGAACGAGAAATCATGTACAAGTTCTTATTCGATATGAAAAAAGACTTAAATGATTTAAAAAAACTGGTGCTAGAAATCATACCAAATAATGGCAACATTAATTTAAACAGCGATCAAGCAAACATGGTGAGTCGATTTACGAATGATATTCAACCGGAGAGTACTACTAAAATTCTCCCGCCTGCACCTGAAGAATCGTTTACATATTCCACAAATTCACCCTCCGAAAAGTTTCAAGTCCATGAGGAGGTTGAAGAATCTCTTTCTTTAGAGGATAGAGAAAAAGAATTGATTCAAAAAGCATTGGTTAAACACAAAGGCAAGCGTAAATATGCAGCCGCTGAATTAGGAATAAGTGAAAGAACGTTGTATAGAAAGATAAAAGAATATAACTTAGCCGACTAATGAAATTAATCGTTGCTGTCATATCAATTGTTTTGCTTTCTAGCTGCTGGCCAAAGAGCGTCTCATTTGTCGATGGTTCTATGCCCGAAGAATGGAAAGTATTCTACGTCACAACCATTAAAGATAATGCGCCTAACACACCTATTAGTTATGCGGCATTGCTTTCTGAAGAAATTAAGGATGGGATTCAAAATAGAACTCGCCTTAAATTAGGAACAACGAAAGAAGATGCACAAATTGAAATTGAAGGAGTAATCAACAGTTATACGATTACACCAATTGCTTTGCAACAAGGAGACAATGCTAATCAAAACAGGTTAACAGTCTCTGTAAAGTTTGACATTTTCATCAATGCTCCAGAAGAAGACCAAATGACTTTATTAAGCACACGTTTCTTCGATTATGACGCAAATACGGATTTGGCAACGGTAGAATCTCAATTCTTAGAAGAAGTCAATGCACAAATCATTCAGGATCTAATCAATAAACTACTCTCTAATTGGTAATGATTAGCTTAATAGACATAGCACAAAGAATTGAGCAACCTGAGCAATTATTCCCTTCAGACATTGAAGGTATTAAAGAGTATTCTGAGAAATATCCCTATTCACAACTCTTTTCAATTTTATATTTGAAAGGATTGAGTAATAATTCTGATGTCCAATTTGAAGAAGAATTGCAGAATCATTCTTATCGAATTTCGGATAGAGCAAGACTCTACCAATTGATTTCAGAGAATGAAGAGCAAGAAAACTCTATTGAAGAAGAGTTAATCGCAGAAATCCCAACGAAAAAG
>JAJRQP010000203.1 GCA_024280195.1 Bacteroidota bacterium
ACTTAAGATATTTGAGTATATTGAATTGTTTTATAACCGTAACCGTCGTCATTCGAGCTTAGGATACAAAAGTCCAGCTCAATTTGAAGTGATGACAAAACATACTTAACTCCGTGTCCGTTTTTGCGGGGGAAGTCCATAGAGTTGTTAACTCTTATTCCTTTCCAACTTTCATTCGCTGTTGTATCAGGGGCTAAAACAATTCTGTTTGTAGCAGTACCCTCTATTCTTAATTCACCATTAACAAGAATTTCAGTTTTATTGACGTCATTACCACCTGAAGTAGCATCGGCAAATCCAACAACGTCAATGTATTTAGAATTTATGATAAGTGTTTGACCCGAATCAACGGTAATATCACCAGTTATGTTAATGGTTGAATATGTCGGCCATGTACCATTCCAAGCACCTGAAAATTCTGTAATGTTATCTTCAACTTTTATAAGTTTCATCTCAGCAGGATCAAAATGAAGAGATAATTTTGCTGTTCCAAGACTATCGTAAACATCAAAAACTTCACCAGTATAGACATCTGTTACTTTAGTATATCCTGGTCTATTGTCAAACTGAATTACAACATCTTGACTATCTGATGATAACGACCTCCTATTTACTAAAGTATAGTATTCTTCATTTGTAACTGAAGTAAACCGTCCAACTTCAAGATAGGTAGAAGTATCCACAAAATCCGTACTGTAAATCGAATCTATGACAGAGCCAGTAATTGATTTTACATTTTTCCAATTATCGGCATCTTCCCATGTAAGTGAATCTAAAGTAATCCAAATAGAATCAATAAATTCATTCCATTCTTTTGCGGCATACCATCTTTCATTTGGAATATGTTTTAGTGAATCGTAATCCCACGCAACTAGACCATGGTAAACCCATGGGTCGATTGATGATCCTGAAGAAAGTGGGAATAATTCAAATTTTTCATCTGAATTATTAAATGAAAAACCATTTACTAAATCTTCTTTGGTAGATATGTATGTAAAATAACCTACTCCTGAAGCTCCATAAGTTACAGCTAAATTACATTGATTTTTAAGTTCAAAAGTTGTAGGATCTCTTTTTTGATAAGCAGTATCTGCATCAGCATATCCACCTGCTTGAAGAATTTGCCAGTAATCTTTACCTCTAGAAACAATTTCTGAATTCATAAAACTAGCATGCTCTATAAAATCATCATAAGCATTCTGAATACTTGTTGTATCAATTCCAGTATTACTAGAGGAATCATGATACGGCCAAAAAGAATAATGATTCGGAATTACTTCAAGTGGATCAACTTCATTGATATAAATACCTAATGAATAATTTACAGAAGAAGTTACTCTTTTATGCACAACAGTATCGGCATTATCATCCCAAAGATTCATTCCCCAAAATTGACTGACCCTTGGTTCATCTTCAGGAGAAAACCTACCATGGTTATCAGTATTGATTCTGGAATAATAATTCGCGATAGCTATTTTAATGGAATCATCTGTTACATTATCAGCAGCTGCTTGTTCTAAGATTAATCCATAATAACTTCTACAAGAGATATTATCTACAGCTAAGGAATCATTGCCTCGCCAATATACTCTAAATGAAACAGATGCCCATCCACTACTTTCAGAATATGTAGCAGGTTCTTTAAAAATAGACCATCCACTCGAGTCAGGGTTTTGAAAATCAATCCCTCTATAATGGTAAGTCTTTGATAAATTATTCCAAGTCTCAGCAACAGGGTCATAGTCCCAATAATACATAGAAACATCACAAATTGTATCTGTTGTAAGTGTATCCCATGCTTTCATTACAAAATATGGATACATGTGGGAATTTCTTCTATTTATAAATTTCGCTCCGGATAGTTTCAGTACTGTATCAGCAGAATGTTGATTAGGATCATACAATTTTCCTATGACATCAGGTCCTTCAAACAAATCATTTCCTTGGCTGTAAGTCCAGTCGTAACCATATTCATCATTATCATCCAATTCAGCTTCAGCATGACCAACAAACCCAAAACGAATTAAATCATTAAAATTATAACCTTTTAATTTTAAATTATAGTCTTGCCCCCAAAATTGTACATCAAGATTATTATTTGCCGCATAATGAGTGCCTAAAGAGTCGGCAATTCCATAAGCAAGAGTTGCTCCGAATTCATCAATTTGATCAATGTATTGTTCAGGTGCTAATCCAGTAGTATCCCCACCATACCCATGCCTACCTGCCATCATAGCACTGTAAGGATCCCAATACACTATTTTTTGAAATTTTCCTGCTTGAATATTTCCTAATAAACACAATACGATTAAAAAGGAAATAATTAATGTTTTTTTCTTCATGAACTCCTCCATTTGTTAAGTTTTTTTGTTATTTTAATAATAGCATTTTTTTAGAAAGGATAGTTTCAGAAGTTTTTAATTTATAGATGTAAACTCCTGATGAAACTTTGTCTCCGTCTTTGTTTTTCCCATCCCACTCTATTGAATAACTCCCAACGGGTAACTCTGTATTTAAAAGTGTTCGTATTTTTTGACCAAGTGTATTAAAAATTGAAAGTGCTACATGTCCTCTTTTAGGTAATTGAAATTCAATTGTAGTTGATGGGTTAAACGGATTTGGGTAGTTTTGTTTTAATTCAAAGTTATCAGGTAAAGTTGGTTCGTATTCATATTCAATATCTGTTACTATATAAGGACCACCATTTACAATAAAAACATCCCAAAAAGCTGTGAGGTTATAATTACGACAACTAAACATAAAATCGTTATAACCGTCTCCATTAAAATCTCCAGCAGGAGATAATTCTTGTCCTATTCTATCTAACGATAAATTTGGAAGATCTGATCTATATATTGATAAATCATAAGTTGTATCTAATAAAGTGCCACCCAGATAAATGTCAACTACTCCATAAAATGTTCTCGCATCTCCACTAATTAAGTCATTAGTTCCATCCCCATTGATATCTCCTGCAGAAGAAAATTCACTAGACCTCCCCATCCATTTATCATAAAGAGAGTCAGAAGAAGGACCACCATAATAAATTAGAAAATACCATCGATACAATACACCAAGATCATCCCATCCATCACCATTTGCATCACCAATATTTTCAACTTCAATCGCAAAATTTATTGCTTCTAAGGCTGTGTCATTTTCAGCAGGTGGAGCAATGAGCAAATCAGGTTGAGTCGAGTAATTTGGACCATAAAAAATTCCGACATAACCAGATGTATCTAAATTTGCTTTTAAACCTATAAAAATATCTAATTGATTATCGCCATTAAAATCGATAAATCCAAATTCGGTTGTTGTGTGTGAGTAATTATTGACTTTATAATTCCAATCAGGGGTTTTGTCAATAGCAGGAATTCCACTATAATAATGCAATGTTGGACCTTCTAGAGTATTATGCTGATAAGTTAAATAGTCACCTAAACTATCCGAATCAACAAATGCTGACTCTCCAAACCATCCAAAAGCATAATTACTGTCTGTAAAATATACTGAATCATATGGAAGGGATGCCAGCGAATCAGCAAAACCTTTGTAAAAATAAACAGCCCCAAAAGTAAAACCTTCAGCATATTGTGTAATGATATCATTTATACCATCACCATCTAAATCTATCGGGTTCGCTTGTACATGACCGTTTAGAAACATGTCTGGAATTGTATCTACAGGATTTCCACCATAAAAGATATAAGACCCAAATGGCACTTGAGATGAAACAGCAATATCTGAATAACCATCAGAATTTATATCGCCTATATTTTTAAGTGTTAATCCTACCTTAGCATCAATTGTCGGTCCCTGATAATGGAATATGATTTGCGTAGTATCAAAAGCAAATAGATTTGAATAGGTAAGAATATATAGAATTAAGAATGTCTTTAAAGCAAACCGCATGATGTGCCTTCCCATCTGTTTACTGCAATAAATGTGAATAAAGTCACATTGTCAATAATAAAGACTGTTTTGTAGAGAGATTTGTTTAAAGTTATTAAATCATAAATAGTGTCAATTATGGCATTCTAACTTTTTTGATGATAACTTCTAACTAATTTAACTCTTAATGAAGCCATATCTTTTGTTCACTCAAACCATATAATTACCTTCAAGCCATAAAGCATAATTTCATATTAATCTGTGTTGTTTTAAGATAGGGGAGTTTTCTTCTCATGGTTTTTTGGATTCCTCTTGCCTGAGGGTGAAGGAACCAAAAACCCATTTAACGAAGGAAATATATTATGAAAAACAACCAAGCAAAAAAACTCATTGAAAACGCTCTTAACGCATTAACAGAATCTCTTGAAAATGGTCAAAGTGATGAGTTAAAAAGATTCCTTAACACTATGAGTAAATTCCATAAGTATAGTTTACGAAATATCATGCTCATAGCATTACAAAAGCCTAATGCGACTCACACAGCAGGCTATCACACATGGAAAAAACTAGGTAGATTCGTAAATAAGGGCGAAAAAGGCATTGTTATCATTGCTCCATTAGTTGCTAAGAAAGAAACAGAAGAAAAGAATAATTCTAATGATTCTGTGATTAACGGTTATAGGGGAGTGAATGTTTTTGACATCAGTCAAACTGAGGGAGATGAACTACCCGAAGTTACTATTGTAAAAGGAGACCCATCCAGTTATCAAGAAAAGCTAAATAATTACATTACTACTAATAAAATTACTCTTGAATACTCAGATACTCTACAAACTGATGGTTGTTCATCAGGAGGTAAAATAACAATACGAACAGGATTAACACCAGCTGAAGATTTTAGTGTGAAAGTCCACGAACTAGCTCATGAGTTATTACATCACTCAGGAGAGAAGCTCTCTAAGACTCAAAAAGAAACAGAAGCCGAAGCAGTTGCCTATGTTGTTTGTCAATCTATTGGTCTTGATACTAATACCGCATTTAGCGATTACATCCAACTCTACAAAGGCAACAAAGAAACACTAATTAACTCAATACAGAGAATTAAAGATGTTTCAGGAAAGATAATTCAAGGGATAAGTTTGTAAACATAAAGCTTACTTTGAAAAACCACCAGTAATGGTGGTTTTTCAGTTTTAGAATACTCCAATAGATACTTGAACAAATTGAAAAGCCTTAACAATGTTAAGGCTTTTGTTATGTTATTTTACAAAAATAAACATACAGATTACAAGAGTACATAATAATACTCCCATAGAAAGAAATACAAAATCTATTCCTTTTCGAACGGTCTTTTGTCGTTTTATAGAACCAACTGGACGTTCTTCTAGCCATGTGATGAATGACATAATTTACTCCAATCTAATTTTTTACTTGATTTTAAAGGACTAACTGATATATTATTGATTATTGTTCGCATTCAAGAAGGTTTTCTTGATAGATTATTTTATCACAAAAGAAGAATTTTGTCAATAGGGGTAGAATTGATGAAAGATAAACCAGCGTACCGAATTAATAGAAGATTAGAGCAAATTCTGTTATCAAATATAAAACTATTTATAGTCAATAGTTATACAAGTGATGCAATTTGAATCTGCTTTATGGATAATACCTAATTTTTTAATAAGCTATATAGAATTAGTTTCTTTAATTGATAAATTTTTTAGGAGGTAACAAATGGCTTCACAAGAAATAGAATCAAAACTTATCGAATATCAAGAGTTAAGAAGTGAGATTAGGTTTTTTTTCAGAGCGTAATCAGATTAAGAAATTTGCATTTACAATAACATTAGCCATATTAGGTTTTGTGTTAAAATTTGATGATAGTAATCAAATTATTTTTAGTGAGTTATACTATCTATTGCCGATATCTTCAATATTAATTTCATTCTTATGGCAACAAGAACATAGGCGAATTATTGCTATATTTAGAATTGGTACCTTTATAGAAAAATTTATTGAAAGTAAGGTTCCTGGGCTTAACTGGGAAAGCATAGGGTATAAACATCCATTTGATCACGCCACTTCATCAAAAGTTTCAAGACTTTTTGCAGGTCTTGATTTACCAGTGTTATTTATTCTACCATTATTATTATGGTCATATAAAGTATATTTCTCAAACAGAGAATTGATGATTGTAGTAGATTTTTTTTTTGATTATATTATTTGTAAGTGTTTATGCACAGTCTATTATGATTACAAAAAACGGTAAAGAAATAGAAAGACAAAAATGGGACATTCTCTATCAAGCAGAAGAATCTAAATAACATTTATGTAATAGTTTTATTAGTAATTCTATTTTAACTTTCTAAATCTGTTTAAGGTGTTTAATATGAATTCTCAAAAAGCAAATGATTGTATTATCATAATCCCTGCTTATAACGCTGAAAAAACAATTAAATCGTTATTAAAATCAACGAAAAAATACTCGATTATCGTTGTAGATGATGGTAGTATTGATGGGACATCAAAGATTGTTAAGTCAATGAATGTGCCAATTGTATCTCACAGTAAGAATAAAGGAGTAGGAGAGGCTATTACTACTGGAATTGAGTATGGATTATCCAATGGTTATTCTTATGCAGTAACTATTGATTCTGATGGTCAACATTCACCATTATATATAGATTCATTTATAGAAAAAGTATGTAAAACATCTTTTGTAATTGGAAATAGGTTTCATGATTTGAAGTTTGTTCCCTCTCAAAAACTAGCTTCAAACCTATTAGGTTCTAAAATATTTGAAAAAGTATATGGTAGGTTTTTACCAGATGTTTCATGTGGCTTCCGAGCATTCCCTTTAGATAGAGATTTTCTAAAGTTAGGTTCTAAATCATATGACTTTATCTTCGAGCAACTTGTTAGTGCAATAAAAAAAGGATTCGAAATCGAGTATGTAAATATACCTGTAGTTTATTATATGAATGAACTTCTTTCTACAAGAATATTGGAATTGAAAGGATTTTTAACAGTTGTTAATAATTCAATAAAAACTGACTTATCTATGCGACAAACTGAAACAAATTTTAACTCCCTTATTTCAAAAATTACCTGCAAAGAGTTTTTTCAGTTAACAATTGATTCATATATTTTTTACGGATTCTATCTCAAAGATACTGATTCATATGTGATACAAACTGATATTGAAAAAGCTTACTCATTCTACAAATTGATATCTGATGAAAAAAATAAAATTATCAACTAATCATCCATTAATTCCTTGGGCGTTGCAAGAAAATAAGAAAATAGAATGTAGTTTAATTGAGAGTATAGAAACAGACAGATATAAAATTAATGATTCGGACTGTTTTATATTTGGAGATATTGAACGACATTGTTTTGCAAACACCGATAAAGAAGTAGAGATGCTTTATGAAACACTTATTCAAAAACCTACACTATTTTTTGGCGGTTGGGAATCATATGGGGATGGTGGCTGGTCAAATACACCAATTTCAACTTTGTATCCAGGAACATTTATATCTTCTGGGAGTAATAAAAACTTAACTGGATATCTAACAGTAAAAAACAAATTTTTTAAAAAAACGGATATAGAATCATCTCCTATTGTAAGTGGAGTACATATCTTATCAAATATTTCAGGAGAGATAGTAGTAGAATTGAACACTAAATCACATAGCTTACCAGCACTTATTAAATACAAAAAAGAAGATGTTCGAAGATTGTTATATACAATTTCATTACTTCCAAGCGGTGGAAGAGATTTATATTTTTGGAACCAATTTCCTTTGATGATTGAGGAATGTGTTAGTTGGTTGACAAGCGTTAACTTAAACAGGGCAAAAAAAACAAAAAATATAATATCTAAAGTTAGGAGATTATATAATGTTAAAGTCTCAGAAGTAGAACTTTTTAAGAATTTGTATGTATTTCGTGATTACATCAGTAAAAGTGGATCTTCATTAGAAATTTACTGGAGTTTTATTTTCTGTAGAGAAATTTCTGTAAAGAGTCGTAACTGGGGTTTTGCTTATGATTTATCAAATAATGCTATAAAGAATAGTTTCGATAATAAACGTCAGTTGCCAATGTTGAAAGCTGAATCATATAGATATCAAGGTATGGTATGGCTAGAAAAATCAAATCTACATCAAGCAGCAAAATACTTTAAATTAACAGCAAAGGAGTATTCAAATTCAATAAGTGTTGAATCTGATCCAATGAAAGGATTTTATTCCTTCTATTGTGGTATTTCAGAATTATTTTTAGGATTAAGCTTTTTAGATTCACAAAGGAATTTTGAGGTAAGAAAACATTTAAGTAATTCTTTTAGATATTTATCTGAAACTCGATCAGACAGTCATGGATTTACAAATTTAATCAAAGGTATTCCACAAGCAGTATTAGTGGTTATTGATACTTGTGAAATGAAAAGAAAAATAAAACCAATTAGAGATATTCAATCGTTTCTTAGCATTTTAAGTAAAACTAGGTTTGCTCATAACAAAATACTTGAACTTAGTGAAGCGACTGGGGTAATTAAACAAATTTTTTCAAAAGAGTTTTTTCGTATTTTAAATTCTTTAATCTGGGATATTGATACAATTGATAGAGTACAGCTAAAAGATATACTTAAAGACATTGATCGACTCTTTCAGAATGGTCAGTTAAGACACTATGAATTGAATATTTTGTATAATTTAATACAGTTTGTAAGTTATGCTTATCCTTCAACCAGATTTAAATTAGCTCAAGATATTACGGATTATTTTTCTTTTTTTAGTGCAATTATTACATTATTAGGTTTTTTTAATATTGTAACTATTGATACTATTGAAATTAGTTTAATCGGGTCTGTAGCTACAATGATTGGAATATCCATAGGAATATTTCTTCGATACCAATCAAGAAAAAGAAACATCTTTAGTTTTAAAAATCTTAATTAATTCATTATTGATTTAATTTTATCAATAATTTCTTTAGTGTTGCTGGTATGTTTAAAGATATAGTCAGACTCTGTTTCTTTGGGTTCGTCAAAAAAAGGTTTTTGTACTTTTTCATATAAGTCTAACCACTTGTTATTGTTATTTTCAATATCAGCCTTGAATATGTTGCTATAAAGATTTTTTTCATCAATTTTGTGTCTAATTATTATCGTTTTAATTTTTAGATTAGTCCTTTTTATCTCATCAAAAAATTTATTACGTATATTAAATCTTCCATTATTGGCATCCAATAGTATAGAGAATTGGTTATTTAGTAAAGTTAGGATTAATGCCAGTTGCATTTCTTTATTCGCATGTTGTTTCAGTAAATAAGCATCGTTGTTTATTGTGTGTTCTTCATTAAAAATTGGATAAGTGTAACTTAAAAAATTGAGTAAAGAATCAGAATCTATAATAATTAATGAGGGTATTTTTAGTTTAATTTCATTTGCTAAATGTGTTTTGCCAGATCGTGAAACTCCAACGAGCATGATAAATATCTGTTTCATATTAAGATAAATTAGTGTTTTTTTAAGTTAGTTAATCGTAACTGAATTATTCATTCCTGTAAAGATTATATTTAAAAATACAATAACAATTATTCGTTTCAAAAAAATAGGTGGAGCGAGGAATTAACGAATTCTTTCTATTGTAAATAGTAGAATGTATTTTCATATAATATTTAATTACTACTAAATTGTCCAATTATATTACAAAGGTAATATTCATGTTAACTATCTGTCGTGTAGCAATATATTGTAGCATTTAGTATTTTTGCAAAATCATTGTTTTTTGGCTTGACTTATATTATAAATCATTATACACTAAAGGAAGATGATGTATAATAAAATGTTAACAGATAAAGAAATAGAAGCTATTCGGTTGATTAGAAACAGAATAGTTCATACAGGTAATCCTCCTTCAATTAGAGAAATTATGAAGCATTTAGGCTATTCATCACCAAGAGCTGCTTCATATATTTTGGAGAAACTTGAATCAAAAGGATTTATAACAAGACCTAGCCGTGGTCAAATTCAACTTCTAAAAGAAACACCAGGATCAGATTCACATGCTGAGACAGTAAATATTCCTTTAGTTGGATCAGTTGCTTGTGGTATTCCAGTCTTTGCTGAAGAAAATATAGAGGCACACTATGCAGTATCTATTAAAATAGCAAGACCTCAATTCAAATATTTTTTGCTTCGAGCAACTGGTGATTCTATGAATCAGAGTGACATTCAAGATGGTAATCTTGTTTTGATTCGCCAACAACCTAATGCCGAGGAGGGCGATAGAGTAGTTGCTTTGATTGATGAAGAGGCAACGATTAAAGAATTTCATAGAACTAGCAATGCGATAATTTTAAAACCTAGATCAACTAATAAACAACACAAACCTATTATCCTGAATGAAGAATTTCAGGTTTTAGGTGTAGTTCACGCTGTAATAGACTTATGACAAAAACAGAGTGGATTATATAACTAACAATTTAAAAGAGGAAAATTATGCCAGAGAAATTCAAATTTAAAATCGAAAACACAGTTTATAAATGGAACCAGCAATTTATAACTGGTCAAGAAGTAAGAAGTGTAGGACCAGGTATCCCTGAAAACATGGATTTGTTTTTAAAGGTTAAAGGTAATACAGGAAGATTAATTTCTAACGACGAAAGAGTTGATTTAAGTGAAAAAGGGATAGAAAAATTTTATTCTCAAGAATCAAGCTCTACTGCTGGTTAAAATTATGGCTTTACTTTTCGAAGAAGATTACAAGATTCTTGAAGACTGTGGTCTATTTCACGAGGAGGATGAAACTAATAGATTCTTAGTATTAAAAAATTATCCTCTTCCTAGCGATTTATACATTAATAGTCAAGTCTTACTTGATCAGGTTGAAGTTCTTTTAGTGATCCCTCCAAACTATAATACTAGCGGGAATGATATGTTTTGGGTGCATCCAGCATTAGCTCGTGCGGATGGTAAAACAATTCCTGCCGCTGCAGGTTATGGTGGTGGAGACTCTAGGTTTTTTGATAACAAAGAGTTTTGCAGATGGTCACGTCATTATACTCCTCAGAGTTGGAATCCCAAGGTGGACAATATTCAGAAAATGATTGATCGCATTGAATGGGCTCTAAGAAATCCAGATGCAAACAAATGATTAAACATCGTATAACATTATTAGGTTCTCAAGATAGAGATCTGCAGGGGTGGTTAAGCGAACATCCTGAACATCATGAACGTGGTGCTATCATTCTTTTTCTTAGATTAGCGAGGAAAGTGGAGGGTCAAGAGGTATCAGATCGTTTTTTAGCTGTTGAGGTAATCAAAATGTCAGATGATTGGGTGCTTGAAAGTTCACCAACTCATCTAAAAATAAATATGCGAAAATTTACTGATGTTTATCTTCGCTGTGAAATCGAAAAATTAGAGCTAGGTTTTGTTCATAATCATCCAACTTCTCTGAGCATTGACTTTTCTTCACAAGATGATATAAATGAGCGTAATATTTTGTATGGTCTTTCAGGATGTAATGGAAAAGAATCCTTTTTGATTGCAATGCTTCTAAAAAATGGAACATGGAAGGCTAGAATTCGTCAAGGTACAGCACCTAGTGAAATTATCCCAGTTCGCCATATCAGTGTTATTAGTAATAATATAAAACTCCATGGTCTTTCTATCCCTGATCAATCACAAGAGATACTAAAACGCCAAGAAGCTGCATTTGGTAAACCCTTTAATGTTATGCTCAGTTCATTAAGAGTAGCAGTTATTGGCTTAGGTGGCACTGGTTCTTCTATTGCAACAATGCTGGCACGGGTAGGTGTAAGAGAATTAATATTAATTGATGGTGATAAATTGGAAAAAACTAATTTAAATCGTATTCATGGTTGTCGTGTTAAGGATGAAAATACAAACAAAGCAAAGATTCTTGCTGACTATATAGAGAGCCTAGGCTTGGAAACCTCTGTCTCAATTGTTGAAGAATTTTTGGATGAATCTGAAATGGGGATTGATGCTCTTTCAAGTGCTGATGTTGTATTTGGTTGCACTGACGATCAATTAGGTCGTGATTTAATGAATCAAGCATTATATTACTATGCTCAAGTTTATATAGATATGGGTTTAACTGGTTTTATTGACCTTGATATTGAAGGATTGCCATATCTAAGAGATCATCGTGGGCGTATAAGTTGTATTTTACCTGAAGATGGTGCGTGCTTACGTTGCCAACGAGTTATTAGTGATGATAAAATAAAGCTTCAACAAGCAATTAAACATAAGCCTGAGTTAGCTAAACTTGATTCTGAAACTCTTAAAAACGAATTTTATCTAATTGGTGGAGGTGAGCAAGCCCCAGGTGTTGGTCCTTTTACTAGTGCTACAGCAAATATCGCAGTTGCTACTTTTATGAACTTGCTAAAACCTTACAGAGATATTTCGATTGAGCTACGTCAGGATAATATTTGGTTTGATTTTGTACATATGAATACATATAGTAATGAACCTATAGATAACTCAGAATGTATATATTGTCGTCAGCACTTGTTACTTGTAAAAAGTGAAGGAAATTATCGTTTAGAAACACCTAGTTATGGCAAAATAAAGTATGATTAAAATATTAAAAAACATATTTCAATTGTTATTTGGAGTTGATTCAAAGAGTAAGAGAAAAAAAACAAAATACAAAAAGCCACCAATTTACTTTGAATCGGTAACTGTAGTAAATAAAACTCCTAGCAATCATGAAGTTCTCGATAGAGTTTTCATTGTCGTTACTTTTCAATGTAAACCCATTTGGGCTTTGTTTAGATGCCCTTGTGGATGTCAACATGTTATATCATTGTCACTTCAAAGAATACATAAAACTTTTTGGAAAGTAAATTTAAATAAAGAACAAAGACCAACACTAAATCCTTCGGTTTGGCAGATAGAAAAATGTCATAGTCACTTTTGGGTTAAAGATGGGCGCATTTATTGGGTTTAATATTGATGTAAAGAATTTTCACTTAGGGATCGAACACTAGGGCTATAAGTGGACATTAATGGCTTGATTACCTTACTTAGAGGGTGTATATTTATATAGTTCATAATAAATAAAAAGGGTAAAAATTAGTTTATGTCAGTTAATATACATTTTTTAAATGTAGGGGATGGAGATTGTGTACTGCACCCCATTAGTCAAGCAGTTTCTAAGAGAGTCTTGTGACTCATGTTATAGGTTTCTTCAAATTTATTCGGCGGTCTATATCCTAACGTCGAATGTAAATAACTTTCATTGTAATATTTTATCCAAGCTGTAAGTTTTATATCAATTTCATCAGCATGTCGCCATTCTCTCAACCACAGTAACTCCTCTTTCAAAGTTCGCATCATACGTTCCGTATCAGCATTGCCTTTCGGATTATTATAACTTGTAAATGCCTGATGAACTCCAAGATGAGAACAGACTTTCATAAACGTTGTTGAAGTAGGCTGGCTTCCGTTATCTGACATCAAGTGAAGTTGGTGGTCACGTACACCATCCAGGAACTGCTGATTGATACCCATATCCAAAGCATTCAACCAGTCTTGAGTCACCGCACGATGACCGGTATGATGCCCAACAATCTTTTTAGTGTACCAATCCAAAACAATCACAATATAAACCCAGCCGTTGTCACTCATCACTTTTGTCATGTCAATCCCCCACCATTCATTAGGACAGCTCGGTTTCGGTTTCTTCTTATCAGAGATACGCTTAGCTTTCAGTCTTGTGTTGGCTGTGACAACCAGATTGTGTTTTTTCATCAAACGAAGGACTCGCTTTCTATTGATAATAACATCCTCAACATACCGAAGATACGCCCACACCCGACGATAACCCCAAAAGGGATGCTCACACTTCAACTGACGAATCTGTTCAACTATATGCTTATTTCGTTCTGCTACTGACTCAGACGGCTCTCTCATAGCTCCTCGTCCTCGAGTTTTTTTAACTCAAAGGTGACCGCTCCGAGTGTCTGCTCTAAATTAAGTATCCGTTTCTTCAACCGATCTTCTTTGTTAATGTTACCAACGGTTTCAAAGGCTCGGTATGATTCTGATAAAAACTTATCTCGCCAAAGATAATATTGATTCTGGCTGATTTGATACTTGTTGCAAACTTCTGATACCGACATGCCCGATAGTGCTTCTAAAACTATCTTGGCTTTGGTTTTACTGTCCCATTTTCTGCGTTTCATGAGTTGTCTCCTTTGTGAGTTCTGTCACAAGATAATCTCTTAACTAATACTGTCAACTAATGGGGGGCAGTATAATTGTACTATTGTTGATTTTCCATCAAGAACTTCTAATGATGGCAAAAAATCCAAAAACGCACGTATAATGATGATTGATATGTTTAATCATGATGATCACGATGATTACGAAAATATTATTGAATATTATAAGTCAAATTTTAAGGATTCTAATGGTAACATAAGGTCAATCTTTAGATATATTTGTACTCATCCTCATCAAGATCATATTTGTGGTATAAAGAAAATATTCGAAGATTCAGGGATAAACATAAATAATTTTTGGGATATAGATCACGAATTTGAGCCAGAGGAATTCCAAGATGATGAACATAAAGAAGATTGGAATAAATATAAAGAAATTCGAAAAGAAGATTCTGAATACACAGTTATTAGAACTAAAAGAGAAGATAAGCCATCGAAATACTGGGATGATGAAGAAGATAGAATAGAAGTTTTATCTCCATCAGAAAAATTGATTGAGAAAGCACACAATAAGGAAGATGGTACAAAGAGAAAAGCTCACGAAGTAGATTTAAACAACATGCCATATGTGTTATTGATGCGTGTAAACAAATTAAAGGTTGTTTTTGCTAGTGATGCTGAAGATAAATGTTGGGAAGACATTTTAGATAATTGTTCAGTAAAATTAGGAAATATTGATTTATTGAAAGCTGCACATCATGGGAGATTATCAGGTTTTCAAGAGAAAGCAGTCAAAAAAATGAATCCAAAATATATCGTGTTTTCAATGTCGAACGAAACAGATGATGAACATGGTGCAGAAGAGGATTATAAGAATTCAGTACTTGAAGCTGAAATTATAAGAACAAATGATGGTACTGTAGTTGCTAAATTAGGGTTTGATGGTAAAATTGAAATTGAGTAATCTGTTTAAAATAAAAAATACTAGATTACTCAATTAAGCTAGTGGAACATAAATTTTATTCAATAATAATCAAGAATAAATAATTAGGATAAATATATGAAAGAAATACTAGACAAAATTTCTTCTTACAACATTTTCAATTTCCTTTTACCAGGAGTACTATTTGCAGTTATTTTAGATCGAACTACCGAGTATTCTATGTTACAAGAAAATACAATTATAGGATTATTTGTATACTACTTTATCGGATTAATTATTAGTAGAATAGGTTCTCTTATTGTAGAACCTCTAATGAAGAAGATATTTTCTTTGGAATTTGCAAAATATAGTGATTTTGTAAAGGCTTCTTCAACTGATGATAAATTGGATGTTTTATCAGAGACAAATAATATGTATAGAACATTTATCTCATTATTTTTAATTCTGATATTAGTCAAGGCATATGAGCTAATTCCTAATAATTATACTTATTTGAATATTTGGGTAGTTCTAGTTTTTCTTGTCTTGCTATTTGCTTTTTCATATAGAAAACAATCAAAATATATTATAAGTAGAATAGATAGTAGGAATAAACAAAATGAATGATTTTTTTGAAATTGACTTTGTCAAAGCAGGAGAAAAAAATAGTGGTGATGCTATTGCTCTTAGATATTCTAAGGATGTTGAGTCCAGAATGTATATTCATGTTGTGGATGGTGGTTATACCAATGATGGTCAAAAACTAGTTGACCATATAAAAAAAGCATATGGTGGACTTCCCCCGCAAAAACGGACACGGAGTTAAGTATGTTTTGTCATCACTTCAAATTGAGCTGGACTTTTGTATCCTAAGCTCGAATGACGACGGTTACGGTTATAAAACAATTCAATATACTCAAATATCTTA
>JAJRQP010000204.1 GCA_024280195.1 Bacteroidota bacterium
AATGTAGTCCCTTTTGAGTATAATAAATGAGTTAACTTACTCTGCTGAAACTTCAGTCTCTGCTTTTTCTTTTAATTCTTTTAATTCATCTTTTGATCCAACTAACATCTTTTGAAAGCTTCTGAAACCTGTACCTGCTGGGATTAAGTGACCAACAATTACATTTTCTTTCAATCCTAGTAAGTAATCTTCCTTACCAGCGATAGCTGCTTCGTTCAACACCTTAGTTGTTTCCTGGAATGATGCTGCTGAGATAAACGATTGCGTCTGTAAAGATGCTCTTGTTATACCCTGTAGCATTGGAGTTGATGTTGCAGGAACTGCTTCTCTTGCGTCCACCATTTTCTTGTCTGCTCGTTTCAATTGAGAATTTTCATCTCTTAATTTACGCGCAGAAACAATCATTCCTTCTTTCATTTCAGTTGACTCTCCAGCATCCGTAACAACCATCATTCCGAAGACAGCATCGTTTTCTGCGATGATATCTGCTTTATGAACTGATTGTCCTTCTAAGAAACGAGTATCTCCTGAATCCAAAATTTGTGCTTTCAACATCATTTGGCGAACCAATACCTCAAAGTGCTTATCATTAATCTTTACACCTTGTAATCGGTAAACCTCTTGGATTTCATTTACGATATACTCTTGAACTTTAGTTGGCCCTTCAATATTCAAAATATCCTTTGGCGTAATTGCACCAACAGACAATGGTTGACCAGCTCTAACAAAGTCATTCTCTTGCACCAAAATATGCTTAGAAAGTGGAACTAAGTATTTACGAACTTCACCTGTTTTAGAAGTAATGATAATCTCACGATTACCACGCTTAATCTTTCCATATTCTGCAACACCATCAATTTCTGATACAACTGCAGGATTAGAAGGGTTACGTGCTTCAAATAATTCTGTAACACGAGGAAGACCACCGGTGATATCACCTGACTTACCAGCCTTACGAGGAATTTTAACTAAAATTTCACCACCTTTCAATTTATCACCTTCTACAACAGCAATGTGAGCATCAACAGGCAAACTGTATTCTCTCAACACCTCTTTTGACTTAGGGTCAATAATGTGAATTGCAGGATTCTTTTTCTTATCTCTCGTTTCTGTAATTACTTTCTCCGTAAATCCAGTTTGCTCATCGACTTCTTCTCTGTAAGTAAATCCTTCTTCGATACAATCGAAAACAACTGTTCCTTTCACTTCTGAAATAATAACAGCATTGTATGGATCCCATTTACAAATAACATCGTCTTTCTTCAACTTAGAATTGTTATCAATAACGATTTCAGATCCGTAAGGGATATTAGTTGTCATTGTTACGATTCCTTTAGCGTCAGTAATCTTCAATTCTGCTGAACGACCAACAACGATTGTTTTCTTACCACTTTTTTCCGATCTTTCGATTGTTCTAAGTGCATCAATTTCAATCGTACCGTCAGTCTTTGCTTTCAAATCAGAATCATCAGCAATGTTAGAAGCTGTACCCCCAACGTGGAATGTACGAAGTGTTAACTGCGTACCTGGTTCCCCAATTGATTGCGCGGCAACTACTCCAACTGCATCACCAATTTGTGCTGGTCTTTGTGTTGCAAGATTCAATCCGTAACATTTAGAACAAACACCTTTCTTTCTTTCACAAGTAAGAACTGAGCGAATTTCAACCTCGTCAATTCCAGCTGCTTCAATTGCAATTGCAATATTTTCAGTGATTAACTCACCTTCTTTTGCTATTAAATCATCAGATTTAGGATGGAAGATATCAATTAAAGACGTTCTACCAACAATTCTATCTCTTAATGGTTCAACTATATCATCGTTCTTCATTAAAGGAACTGCTATCAACCCTCTTAATGTTCCACAATCATAATCGTTAATTACTACATCTTGTGCAACATCTACCAAACGACGAGTCAGGTAACCTGCATCGGCCGTTTTCAAGGCTGTATCGGCAAGACCTTTACGTGCACCGTGAGTAGAAATAAAGTATTCAAGAATTGAAAGACCTTCTTTAAAATTAGAAAGAATTGGATTCTCAATAATATCTTGAGCCGAAGCTCCTGATTTTTGAGGCTTTGCCATCAATCCACGCATTCCTGAAAGCTGACGAATTTGCTCTTTCGAACCACGGGCTCCAGAATCGTACATCATATAGATGGAGTTAAATCCTTGTTGGTCATTTTTCAATTGCTCCATCAAGGTGTGCGTCAATCTAGAATTTGTATGTGTCCAAATATCAATAATTTGATTGTAACGTTCATTATTCGTAATAAGACCCATATTATAGTTGTCCATTACTTCTTTTACATCAACTTCAGCTTTCTCAACTAATTCTACTTTCTCTTTTGGAATGATAATATCTTCTAAGTTGAAAGATAATCCACCGGTAAAGGCCATGTCATATCCTAACTCTTTAATTTCATCCAAGAAAGCAACTGTACGAGCGGTTCCACAAACCTTCAATACTTCACCAATCATATCACGAAGAGCTTTCTTCGTCATTACATCATTAATAAATCCAGCTTCAGCAGGAACTCTTTCGTTAAAGATAACTCTACCACAAGTTGTTTCAATTAACTGTAGTTTTTGTTCTCCATTCTCGTCAATATCGAAAGTTCTCACTTTAATCGCAGCATGTAAATCTAATTGAGCTTCATTGTATGCGATAATTACCTCTTCCGGAGAATAGAAAGTTCCACCCTCTCCTTTTACGATATCATTTTTTGTGCTTTTCTTAGGTTTAGTAAGGTAGTAAAGTCCTAAAACCATATCCTGAGATGGTACTGCAATAGGTGCACCATTTGCAGGGTTCAAAATATTGTGAGAAGCAAGCATTAACAATTGAGCTTCTAAAATTGCAGCATTACCTAATGGTAAATGGACTGCCATTTGATCCCCATCAAAATCGGCGTTAAATGCCGTTGTAACCAATGGATGAAGTCTAATTGCTTTTCCTTCAATTAATTTTGGTTGGAAAGCTTGAATACCTAATCTGTGAAGAGTTGGGGCTCTATTTAAAAGAACTGGATGTCCTCTTAAAATGTTCTCCAAAATATCCCAAACAATAGGTTCTTTTTTATCAATAATTTTCTTAGCTGACTTAACTGTCTTAACAACACCTCTTTCAATCAACTTACGAATGATAAACGGCTTGTATAATTCTGCCGCCATATCCTTAGGAAGACCACATTCGTGTAGTTTCAAATTCGGTCCAACAACAATTACAGAACGTGCAGAATAATCAACACGTTTCCCTAATAAATTTTGACGGAAACGACCTTGTTTACCTTTTAATGAATCAGAAAGAGACTTTAATGGTCTGTTTGATTCTGTTTTAACCGCAGAAGATTTTCTTGAGTTATCGAATAAAGAATCAACAGACTCTTGAAGCATACGCTTCTCATTTCTCAAGATAACCTCTGGTGCTTTTATTTCGATCAATCGCTTCAAACGATTGTTTCTAATAATCACACGACGGTATAAATCATTCAAATCAGAAGTTGCAAAACGACCACCATCCAATGGAACCAAAGGACGTAATTCTGGTGGAATAACCGGAACAACCTTAACGATCATCCATTCTGGTCTGTTCTCAATTCTTGTTTGAGAATCACGCATTGCTTCCACAACTTGCAATCTTTTTAATGCTTCATTCTTACGTTGTACAGAAGTCTCTGTGTTTGCTTTATGGCGCAATTCGTAAGAAGTTGCATTTAAATCCATTGTTTTCAACAAATCATAAAGTGCTTCTGCACCCATTTTTGCGATAAACTTATTTGGATCTGTATCTTCTAAGTACTGATTTTCTACAGGAAGAACATCTAAAATGTCTAAATATTCCTCTTCTGTAATAAAATCTAATCTAGTCAATTCTTCCCCTTCAGCATCTCTAGCTGCACCAGATTGAATAACCACATATCTTTCATAATAGATGATTTGATCCAATTTCTTAGTTGGTAAACCTAAAAGGTAACCAATTTTATTTGGTAAAGATCTGAAGTACCAGATGTGTGCAACAGGAACAACTAATGAAATATGTCCCATGCGCTCACGACGCACTTTTTTCTCTGTAACTTCTACACCACAACGGTCACAAACGATTCCTTTATAACGGATTCTTTTGTATTTACCACAGTGACATTCGTAATCCTTCACCGGTCCGAAGATACGCTCGCAAAACAAACCGTCTCTTTCTGGTTTGTACGTACGATAGTTTATCGTTTCCGGCTTTAACACCTCACCACTTGATTGCTCAAGAATTCTTTCAGGTGAAGCCAACGAGATTGTTATTCTGTTGAAGCTACTTTGTTTTTTCGATGTTTCTTTTCTGTAAGCCATATTTATTGCCTTAATTCTTTAATAACTCCGTTGATTAGTCTAATGTAATTTCAAGACACAATCCACGTAACTCATGTAACAATACGTTGAATGATTCAGGAATTCCTGGAGCAGGAATGTTATCTCCTTTCACAATTGCTTCGTATGCTTTCGCACGTCCCATAACATCATCTGATTTTACGGTTAAGATTTCTTGAAGAATGTTTGCTGCACCGAATGCTTCCAGTGCCCATACCTCCATTTCACCAAATCTTTGTCCACCGAACTGCGCCTTACCACCAAGTGGTTGTTGCGTAATCAATGAGTAAGGTCCGATAGAACGAGCATGCATCTTATCATCAACCATGTGTGATAATTTCAACATGTAGATAATACCAACAGTTGCTGTTTGATCAAAACGAACACCAGTTCCTCCATCGTATAGGTAAGTTTTACCTGACTTTGGAACTCCTGCTTTTTCTGTCCAAGCATCAATTTCTGTAGGATGCGCTCCATCAAAAATTGGTGTTGCGAATTTAATTCCTAATTTATCTCCAGCCCAACCAAGAACTGTCTCATAAATCTGACCTAAGTTCATACGAGAAGGTACACCAAGTGGATTCAACACGATATCTACTGGAGTTCCATCTTCTAAGAATGGCATATCTTCAGCACGAACGATGTTTGCAACAATACCTTTGTTACC
>JAJRQP010000205.1 GCA_024280195.1 Bacteroidota bacterium
AAATAGAATTAGAGGATGATTTTGGTCGTTGAATTTGTGACAGCACTAGACTTTTTTGTTACTTTTTTTGGCAATGAAAAAAAGTAAGAGAACTCCATTTCATCAAAAAAAAGTAAAAGCAAGGTTTATTTGATACAATCATCGCATTATAAGATTACGACTGTAACTCTGAAGAATGCAATATTTTTTATCGAACACTAATGAAAATTAACCTGTTTTTTCAAGAGAAATCACACATGCTTTAAAAAAAGTGTAGATAACTGGGTGAGGTCGTTCTCTTGTTGAAGAAATTTGAGGGCAAAACCCACATCCAACGAAAAAGTCATGATTCTGCAGGCTGATAATTTCGGGATCTTCAAATTGATTGTAAGCTTCAATGTCTGCAATGTTGTTTAGTTGTAACTCCGAAATCAATTGAGGATACATACTATACCTAGCACTTGTCAATTCTATGTTGGAATAATTCTCATAAAGTTGAATAAATTCTTTAGAATGTGGAAGAATCGTAATCTTGTTGAAGTTTTTTCCGTCAACCAAATTATCTGAAATTTGTTTTTCTCCGTAAGAATTCAGCCTGTACTTATTGATAAGAACCTCCAAAAGAACCTTGAAACCTTCTCCGGTAATTAAAGTTGGAATTTTCCGATTGATGATTTCTTTAATAATTCCATGTAAGAAAAATGGATTTTTAACAGGACCTGGAGCAAATAGAAATCCGTCGTATTGATTAAATTGTTGTGACTTGAATTTAACTATTTCACTCAGTTTTATCCAATAATAATTGATGTCAACTTCTAAAAAACAAGCCGAATGATCTACAGCCATGTTAGTGGCATGATGTGAGTTGTAGGTGAAGTCAAAATCACCTACAATGGCTATTTTTAGACTTTGGCTCATTAAGTAGCTGCTTTCAAGGCTTACTATCTTTTAAAGTAACCTTTGTATTGTGCGTTTTCGATTAAAATAAATGCAACAGAATCTCTCATTGTTGGAGGAGTCGTTTGTGGAACAACAGATATATCAACAACCGAATACGTATGATAAACAGGACAGTTGAAATCACAAACAAATTTAGAGTAATCTCCAGAAGCATCTGACTCTTGGATGATTGAGATAGCATCAAAAACAACATCCTGTACAAAAGTACTAGTATCGCTTGATTTCCATGTTAAATTGTATGCATCTCTATAGGTAACTTCAAATCCTGCTAAAGCGCCGTCAGAATATGGTGGAATATCATTCGCTAAAAAAAAATTATTGAATAAACTTAATGCTGGCGTTTGAGTTCCTGTTGGGTCACTCCATGTTAAACTACCTAATGCAATTTGTACCTTTGGTAATTGAGAAGTAGAAATCATGGAAAATAAATATTGAGCATCCGTAACTCCATTTAAAGTTTGTTTAGCAATACTTGGGAAACATGAATAGTTATCGACGTTTTCAGTATATTCTACAAAAGCGCCACCTACAGTTCCTTGGAAGCTACATTTTAATTCAACACTTGGTGTCGGTGCTGGAATGATCTCATGTTTATTGCAAGACGTGAGAATCAAACTGATGATTCCTAAAGTTAAAATACCTTTCTTATACATAATTATAGTCGTGTTTTCAGTTAATTTATTCTTAATAATGAGAATATCTCATCTAAATTACGTAAAATTAGATAGAAAGGTTGGCTATTTTTCTGTTTTTTTTCTTTAAGCTCTTATTTGAACATACGTTTGTAAGTTTAAAACGTCTGATAAATTCAATTTGGTATTGATTGAATTTGTGAAGTTTGCGGTATAAATACACTCGTTGTTATACATGTTCTCAATGAGTAAATATTGATTGATATCAAATGAGTGATTTATCGTTTTTAATTTGCTAATTATTCTGTTGAGTTGAGTTTGAGAGACCAACAAATCTGTTGGGTATTCAAGATTTCCTTGCTTTACTTTTCCTTTTATTAAAACATCAGGATCGTTTGATTCAAATTGAATACTGTTAATTTCTATTGTTTTAGGTGCTGTCATCATAACTATTATTGTTTAGTACAGTACAAATATCTCATATATGTACGTAATCTATTTACGTTGTGAATTATTCTGTTTTTTTGAACTTTAAAGAAGGTTGAATTAATAAAATCTGTATCTTCACATTTCATAATTAAAGTGTAATGAAATACGATAGAATTAACAAGGAACTATTTATTCATAATAGAAAAGAGTTTGTAGCAGAAATGGACAGTCATGCATTGGCCGTTTTTAATTCAAACGATATATACCCGATTAGCGCTGATAGTACAATGCCTTTTCAACAGCATCGAGATATTTTTCATTTGTCTGGAGTGGATCAGGAAGAAAGTATTCTAGTTCTTTCGCCATTTTCGTTGAATAAATCTCATCGTGAGGTCTTGTTCTTGAAAGAAACAAATGAGCACATTGCTGTTTGGGAGGGTGAGAAGTTAACGAAAGAAGCTGCGTTTGACACTTCTGGAATTAAAACCGTTTATTGGTTGAGTGATTTTGATAGGATTTTCAAACAAATGATGTGTGAGGTTGATTTAATTTACCTTAATACGAATGAGCATCTTCGTGCGAGCACAGTTGTTGAGACAAGGGAAGATCGATTTATAAAGAAGGTAAAAGAAGACTATCCTTCGCATGATGTACGAAGAAGTGCACCGATTATGCATCATATTCGTTCGAAGAAGCATAAAATCGAGGTTGATTTAATGCAAAAAGCTTGTAACATCACAAAATTAGGAGTTGAAAGAGTTTTAGAATTCGTGAAACCAGGTGTTTGGGAATATGAAATTGAGGCAGAATTAATGCATGAGTTTTTAAGAAACCGCTCGCAAGGCTTTGCTTATACGCCAATTGTTGCTTCTGGAGAAAGTGCTTGTGTTTTGCATTACATTCAGAATAATCAACAATGTAAAGATGGGGATGTTATACTATTAGATGTCGGTGCAGAATATGCAAACTACGCATCTGACTTAACACGATCAATTCCAGTTAACGGGAAATTTTCTAAGCGTCAAAGAGAGGTGTACAATTCTGTGTTAAGCGTGAAGAAAGCTGCAGAAAAATTATTGGTTCCTGGAACGATGCTTGACGATTATCATAAAGAGGTCGGAAAATTGATGGAAAGTCAATTACTGAAATTGAAGTTGATTGATAAGACAGATATTAAAAATCAAGATAAAAACTGGCCAGCATATAAGAAGTATTTTATGCATGGAACTTCTCACTTTATTGGGTTAGACACGCATGATCTTGGGGTGTATAACGAGCCGATTAAGGCTGGAATGGCATTTACGTGCGAACCTGGAATTTATATTCCAGAAGAAGGTTTAGGGATTAGATTAGAGGATGATTTAATTGTTCAGAAATCGGGTGTTCCTTTTAATTTAATGGGAGACATTCCAATAGAAGCAGATGAAATTGAAGCATTAATGAATGACTAATTCAATTACAAATAAATTAAATCACAGGGTGTTCGGAAATGGATACCCTGTTGTTTTTTTACACGGTTTTTTAGAATCAAGTTCCATGTGGAGTTATCTTTCTGTTGGCAAAGGCATTCAGCAAATCCTCATTGATTTACCCGGACATGGCAAGTCAGAATTAAAATCAGAAAACATTTCAATGGTTTCTGTTGCAAATGATGTGCTGAACCTTCTAAATGAACTGAAATTAAAAGAATACCATTTAGTTGGCCATTCTATGGGAGGATACGTTGGGCTAGAATTAAAAAAAGTAGATGCTCGTTGCAATAAATTGATATTACTGCATTCTAATTTTTGGCAAGATTCTTCGGAAAAGAAAATTGACCGTCTGAGAGTTGCAAAGATTGTTAGGAAGAATAAAAAACTGTTCATTTATGAAGCAATTCCCAACTTATTTCTGCATCCTCAAAAGAATGATTCGGAGGTTAGAAATTTGATTGAAGAAGCAATTCAAATTGATGCTGAAGTGATTGCTAAGTATTCAATTGCAATGAGTGATCGGAATGATAATACTCTATTTATACAGGAGAATAAAGAGGATGTTTTGATTGTTCAAGGGGCAGAAGATGCGATTGTTTCGTGTCAAAAAATGAAAGATTTAACTTCTGTTATCGGTGTTCAAATAGTTGAGATTGATAATTGTGGGCACATGGGTCATATTGAAAAATCGAAGAAGATAAATAGTATTCTAAAGAAAAACTTAGCTAATAGCTAGTTACTTATACTTCTTCATGGAGGTGACAGGTTGTGGATACATACCGTCTCTAGCAATTTTTCGTCCTCTTTTGTAAACAATGATTCTTTCTGTTGCTAGTTGTCCTTCTATTGTAGCATCAACCAAATAATAAGTTTGCGCTTTGAACATGACTTTGTAAGTCCCCGTTAATTTGTTATTGCCAACTGTTATTGAAATGTCTGTCTTGTCTATTTCGACATATATTGCACTTGAACTGACACGCATGATTTTCTCTCCTGTGTCAATGTTATATGCAGGGATTTCACCTTTGTATTTCCCCAAATACTTTCGCTTCAAATGAATTTCTTTTTGCGCAGAAACTACCATCGGAAGAATAACAAACAAAGTAAAAATCCATTTAATCATAGAACGAAGATAAGGAAAACTCATGAAACGGCAATTTCTAACAGTTCAAAACTCCAACGTTCTAAAATGCTAACACTTTTTCTTTCAAAACAACTTTTCAACATTCTCTGCATTTACCAACATTCTCTTTCTATTCTCACTCAAAAGACCTAAATTCGAGACTGCAATAATAAAGCGCTCAAAGAATGAAGCAATACCATGATTTACTTCGACACATCGTCGATAATGGAACGATAAAAGAAGACAGAACAGGAACAGGAACAAAATCTGTTTTTGGTCATCAAATACGTTTTGATTTAAGCAAGGGGTTTCCTTGTATTACAACTAAAAAATTACATCTTCGGTCAATCATCATTGAATTACTTTGGTTCCTGCAAGGAGATACCAATGTCAAATTTCTGCAAGATAATAAAGTGAAAATTTGGGACGAATGGGCAGATGAAAATGGTGATTTAGGTCCTGTTTACGGTCATCAATGGCGTTCTTGGCCGGACGGAAAAGGTGGAACGATTGATCAAATTTCTAAACTAGTGGAGAATTTGAAAAACAACCCAGATTCTCGAAGACATTTAATTTCGGCATGGAATGTGGCTGATGTTGACAATATGGCGTTACCTCCTTGTCACACAATGTTTCAATTTTACGTTGCTGACGGAAAGTTAAGTTGTCAATTGTACCAACGAAGTGCAGATACTTTTTTAGGTGTGCCTTTTAACATTGCTTCGTATGCATTGTTGACAATGATGTTGGCGCAAGTGTGCGACCTAGAAGTGGGAGATTTTGTACATACTTTTGGAGATGCTCACATTTACAGTAATCATTTTGAACAAGTTGAATTACAGTTGAGCAGAGAGTTGAGAGAATTGCCAACGATGAAAATCAACCCAGACATTAAAGATATATTTGGATTTACCTATGAAGATTTTGAACTTATTAATTACGACCCACATCCGCACATTAAAGGTGCAGTCGCTGTGTAGTTTCCTTTTTTTAGTACTTGCTTTTTCTGGTTTTAGTCAAGAGAAATTGAGTTTTATTTTTGTCGGTGATGTCATGCAACACGATGGGCAAATTGAAGCTGCCTATAATAAAGCGTTTGGTGGCGGTTATGAATATGACGATGGTTTTAAATTTATTAAACCAATCATTAATGAATACGATTTCAAAATTGCCAACCTTGAAGTAACACTTGCTGGAAAACCATTTAAAGGGTATCCGCAATTTTCTGCGCCAGATGATTTAGCGGTTACACTAAAGAATGCTGGATTCAATGTAATTCTTACTTCGAACAATCATTCGTGTGATAGAGGTTCAAAAGGTGTTATTCGCACATTGGATAAATTGGATGAATTAGGACTGGTGCATACCGGAACTTTTCGAAGCAAAGAAGAAAGAGATGCGAATTATCCTTTGATTTTAGAAGAGAACGGAATGAAAATAGCCATTCTTAATTACACCTACGGAACCAATGGATTGTCCGTAGCAAAACCTTTAATTATTAACTACATTGATAGTGCAGTAATTCGTAAAGATGTGGAACGAGCACAAGAATTAAATGCCGATTATATTATTTGCAACATGCATTGGGGTAAGGAATATCGTTCACTTCCAGATAGTTATCAGAATAAGTGGGAAGCGTATTGCTACAAGGTTGGAGTTGACATGGTGATGGGTGGTCATCCGCATACTGTCCAGCCGATACAAAAACATCTGAACGAAAACAACGAAGAACAGTTAACGGTTTGGTCATTGGGTAACTTTGTTTCTAACATGGGAACACGTCCAACGAGAGGAGGAGTGATGGTTGGTGTTGATTTGGAAAGGAAAGAGAATAAAGTTCAATTGGGAGATGTTAATTATAACCTTATTTACGTTCTGAAGAAGAATGAAGGTGCCATCACGCAGTACTACATTCTCCCAGATTTTGACTACAATAAATTTAGACCAGGTTTCATTGATGCTAAAAACATCGAACGCAAAAACTTCTTCTTTGGTGACAGTAGAAAGTTGTATAAAGGGCAAAATACAGGGTCGGTAGAATCAATCATTTCTGAAGATTCTCCAATTGGAAAACTGTACCAAAAGTATTTAACCAGTTATTACGCAATAGAATTGAAAGGGACTGACCCTAATTTGTTGTCAAATAAATTCATGCTTAATTCTCT
>JAJRQP010000206.1 GCA_024280195.1 Bacteroidota bacterium
CAAAGCATTTGAAAAAGGAGAATACAGAGATGTCTACATCAAAAAGGCTATTCACTTTTGTGAAGTTAATTGGATCAAAGATGAACTAGTGAAGATTGGAATTAATGCAAAGGTCGTTTCTTTTGTCGCTTTTGAAAATACTTTCTCAAAGGCAGAGATAAAATCAGAGAAACTTAAGGTTCTAACATATATCCCTTCCAATCGAGCAGAATTCTATGGAATAGAATCACTGAAAAGATTAGCTAACAACTTTCCGAAAATCGATTTTTCAATAGCAGGCTATGACAAGTCTGAAAATGAAGCACTTCCATCAAATATTAAATCTCTAGGATGGGTAGACGACATGAATCAAGAATTTAATCAACACCATGTTTGTTTACGATTTCCGGAACACGATGGTCTGTCTATTTTTATTTTAGAATCTTTAGCTAGAGGCAAAAAAGTATTGTATAAATATTCTTTTGATTTCTGCAACCATTGTCCTGATGAAGTTGCTTTACACGAACAACTAAAACTCATAGAAAATGAATTTTTAGAGAATTCGTATATTGACAACCCAGAAGGCGCTGAATTTATTAAAAAGAACTATTCTGCAGAGAAAGTTTATGGTACTATTGTAAAAGAACTAAAAACAATAACGAATGGAGGGTAATGTTCTAATAATCGCCTTTGCTTTTCCTCCTAACAAACAAGTTGGAGCTTTGCGTGCTGGATACTGGTATGATAACTTGCCAAGAAAAATCAAAGGGGATGTTACTGTTCTAACTGCTCAAAGAGAAGCAACTGGTGAAAGAATTCACGAAGTAAAGAATGAAGGCTCTTCTTATTTATCAAGAGTCATTAAAGATGCTGGAACAAGTTGGAAGAGTAACTTGAAAGCTTATTTAAGGAACAATGACATAACGACACCAAAAATTGTCATCATCACAGGTTCTCCTTTTATGCACTTTGGTTTGGCTTCTTGGTTAAAACATAAATACAATTGTAAGGTTATATTAGATTATCGAGATCCGTTTGCAAACAATCCTGGATTTGATAATTCTTTTCTTAAAGCAAAAATAAAATCATTCTTTGAAAAGAGATTCAATAGAAATGCTGATGCACTAGTAACCGTTAATAAATTTTGCGGAGAATTAGTCGTTAACTTTCAAGAAAAGCCAAATGAGATTGTACAAAACGGATACGATGAAACAGTGAAACCTAACTTATCTGTAGTCCAACTTGCAAATCCTAGCTTTTCATATACAGGGAAATATTATTTTGATCCTTCTCCAATTGTTGACGCATTTGAAAAATGTAAATTGGAGTATCATTATGCTGGCCCTGATGGTAATCTACACGCTAAAAACTTAGAAAATATTTTTGACAATGGTTTTGTCACTTATGAGGACGCCGTCAATTTAATTGCTCAAAATGATGTGGCAATTATTCAAACTTATGGAGAAGATTTTCAATCAACCACTAAAATTTTCGATTACATAAGATGCAAGCGTGCTATTTTGATTATTAGTAATAAACACATAGAAAGAGGTAGTATTCATGAAGAATTAAAAGGATATCCGAATGTGTTTTGGTGTGAAAACAATACTAAATCTATTCTTAAGTCAATTCGTCAAATCCAAAACAGTGTTTTTATTGAACCTGAAGAAAATAACCATTTAAAGTATTCTAGGGCATATCAAATGGATAAATTGGTCGAATTAATGAATCGAATTTCAAAATGAAGTTCTTAAAAGAAATAACAAGAATTGGTGCATTGATATATGTAGTAGTTTGCATTCTACAAGTCTTATTATTTCCACCAAATTTTTTAAGTTCGCTAGACAATTACTTCTTCATTTTTGCACTAATTCATATTTTAATTATAAACTTAACAAGTAAAGGATACAGAAAAATAAGCATCGCTTTTCTTTTGTTTTTCAGTTGGTCATTAATTTCAGAATACATTAATCATGGACTTGATGGAATTACAAACATCCCTTACCTTCTTTACTTTTTAAAATGGCCAGCTATTCTTGTAACACTGCTGAATTTTCAAAAAAACACTATTCATTCAAGGAAAGTGAAATTATTCGTAGATGGGCTTTTCTTCACTATTGTCTCTATTAATCTTTTTTTGTTAATTAACCCATTTGGATATGGAGAGATTCTCCAGAATATCTTTTCGCCTAAAGAATACGCAAACTTTGTCTATTACAATGAATTTCGAAACTTCCGTTTGGTTGGTACTCAAATGAATCCAAATGACAATGCAGTTATCCTTAGCTTATTTTATTTCTACTATCTGTTAATGGATTCTAAAAAATGGTATTTTAGTATTATCCTTGGTGGTTTAGTTCTTTTAACACAATCGAGAACGGTATTTATTTTGTTAATTTTATTAACCGTAGTTTTTCTGTTTGTTAAGTTGAAAAAAGTGATGTCAAAAAAACGGTTTTTTCACGTCAGCCTTTTTATAGGAATCTTTTTAATCTCGTTTATATACTCTTCCAATAATTTACGTAGCATTTTTACAGGAGAAGCATTCCGGTCGCATTCTGTGCAAGTTCGACTTGATAATTTTACAAATGCAATAGATTCAAATAGCAACTCTTTATCGTTAGGAAATGGAGTCATTACAAATCCAGTTGAGCAATTTGGCGTGCACATTGACTCCGAATTCATTGTCATCATTCTCCAATTTGGAATAATCGGACTTGTTTTTTGGGGATTGATTCTATTAGCCTTAGCCACGCAGTTTAAACAAAAAACAATAGCATTCTCCTATTGGATAGTTTTAATTATTTTGATAGTAGGGGTTTCCTTAACTAACTTTACATTTACACACAGTCATATTGGGGTGGCAATTACTTTCTTCCTTGGGGTAATCTATTATTCTTCCAAAGATGAAATATCACCCCCACAAACAGGCCTAAAATAGCGTACGAAAACAAAAATATGATCGATCGCCCTTCAGAGTCCTTTCTGAATGAGTTTAAGGTTGCTTTGTTATTTGAAACTTCATCTACGAAATTCAGGATTCCTTCTTTCGTTAATTCTTTTTGAGAATAAATTTTTAACTCAGATCGTTTCAATTCTACCAATGTATCTGCATAAGAACCTGTGATGTTCCTAATTAAGGTCGAACGGTGATAGAACAGTGTGTCGACCTGTGTAACGATAGGTAGGGCTTTTTCTGGTGAATATTCATAAACGACTCTATACATTTTATTCGGTTCTTGAGCGAAGTACATTACAAGCCCAATTGCAAGTCCAAAGACTGCAAAGACCAATATTAAAAAGTGTTTTTTTATGAATCCTAACAAAACGTGTTACTTTTGTTTAACAAATGTACATTTTATAAAGTATTGGCAGAGCAAAGGAAAATATTATTTTTAGGGGACATCAATTCTATCCATTTGCAAAAGTGGATTCTTGCATTAAGAAATGATTTCCAGCTTTTCGTATTCTCCTTAGACCCTATAGAAAATAAAGATATTGATTTAGAAGGAGTTGTAATTTATTCTAATGACAATCAAACTACTAGCAATAAAAATAAACTGTCCTATTTAAGTTCTACTAGGAGGTTTAGGAAAATTCACAAAGAAATACAACCTGATATCGTCCATGCTCACTATGCATCGTCGTATGGTTTGATGGGAGTTTTGTTAAAGCCTAAAAACTTCTTCCTCTCTGTTTGGGGCTCTGATGTTTATGAATTCCCAAAGAGAAGTCTTATTCACAGAATAGTTTTTAAATGGATTGTTAAGAAGGCCAATAAATTATTTTCCACTTCTTATGATATGAAAAAGGAACTGGAGAATTATACCAATAAAGAAATCTGTGTGATTCCTTTCGGAATAGATGTTGAATTATTTAAGGCAAAAAAAACAGAAGAATTTATTCTAGAATTTACTGTTGGAACAGTTAAAGCGTTAGAAAGTATTTATGGCATAGATCGGTTAATCGAAGCTTTTCATTTGGTGCAAAAAGAGATTCCAAACAGTCGATTATTAATCTATGGAAAGGGAAGAAAAAAAGAAGACCTTCAAAAACTAGTTAAAAGGTTGAGCCTTTCAAATAAAGTTGATTTTAAGGGGTTTGTTCCTAATAATAAAGTTCCAAATGCAATTAGAAAGATGGACGTGTTTTGTGTTCTTTCAAGACAAGAAAGTTTTGGTGTTTCTGCGGTAGAAGCTGCCGCTTGTGAACGACCTGTTATTGCGTCACGAATTGGAGGACTACCGGAAGTGGTGCTTAATAACGAAACCGGTTTTCTTGTTGACACTATTGAGCAAGCTGCTGAAAAAATCATTCTTCTAGCAAAGGATGATGTTTTAAGAAAACAACTTGGAGCTAAAGGAAGGCAAATGGCCCTAGATTTCTATGATTGGAGGCAAAATGTTGAAACCATGAAAAGTTTTTATACTTTATGATGATGAATTCGACATCCTATATAAAATGGTACGAAAGATCATTAGCATTATTGGTGTTCTTAATGCTAGTAACTCCACAATTAGTTGGACTTGGAATTGTAATCTTTGTTGGGTTATGGGTTGTAGGTTTGAGTAAAAAGTTTTTGATATTCAGATTGAATTGGTTAAATACAGCTTTGTTTCTCTTATATATAGCTTATGCAGCAGGTGTTTTATTTACGAATCATGCAGATGTTGCTTCAAGATACCTGGAGTACAAACTATCTTTGATTATTTTTCCACTGCTTTTCTCTTTTCCAACGAAAAAAATATCCCTTCGTATTCCTGCTATTGTTTTAATTCTATCAGTAACTGCACTGTTTTGCATAGGCTTAGTTAACGGAGCCATTCTTTACAATGGGCTCCATGAATTAGCCTACTTTCAAAGTTCCTATTTCTCTATTATCCATCATCCAACTTATCTTTCTGTCTATGCTGTTCTTGGATTAGGACTACTCATTTATGGGTGTCAAAATAGATGGCGATTCTTCACTAAAAAGAATGCCTTCCTATTTGGAAGTATTTTAATTCTCACTCAAGTTCTCTCAATGTCTTTATCAGGATTACTATTTCTCATCTTATTCGCATCAGTTCTTATTCTTTACTTATTGAAGAAGAAATTCGGAAAAACTTTTTTTATTGCAACATTGATTGCCATGCCGCTTGTGTTCATTCTCACGGTAAAATTTGTGCCAGGAATAAATACTCAATTTAAAAATGCAAGCGATTATTTAGTTGAATTCATCAATGATCCAGAAGCATTCTATAAAAACAAACAAACATATGTAGGAGGAAGTGAAACTCGATTAATTATGTGGTCAGCTGCAGCACAGGTTTTTATAGAGCATCCTCTAGGTGTAGGAACAGGGAATGTAGACGACTTCCTTTCTGAAAAACTAGTCCATATCGGTCAGCCGAGTATGGCTAAGAAATTATATAATCCGCACAATCAATTTTTGCAAACAGGTGTTGAAATTGGAGTTATAGGCCTTTTTATCCTCCTATTTATAATTGGATATGGTGTCTACTATTCTTTCAAAACTAAAAACTGGTTGCTTTTACTCTTGATAACTAATCTTGCATTCAATTGTCTTTTTGAGTCAATGCTACAAAGACAAAGTGGAATTGTTTTTTATACTTTTTGGATAGGACTATTATGTGTTTCAACTAGCCAAATTCAAAATAAACCATTAAGATGAAACTCCTCATTCTAACACAATATTACCCGCCTGAAATTGGTGCTCCACAAAACCGATTACATGAACTTTCTATTCGTTTAAAAGCGAAAGAGGTTGAAGTTGATGTATTGACAGCTATGCCAAACTATCCTACAATGGAAATTCAAGAAGCATACAAGAATGGGAGAATTAAAGAAGAAGTAATTGACGGAATTCAAGTTTATCGTTCTTCCATTTACGTCACAAAGTCAAAAAGTATAATTCCGAGGTTGTTGAATTATTTTAGTTTCGTTTGGTCCTCTTATTGGCGAGGCAGGAAGTTGGAAAAGTACGATTACTTACTAGTTGAATCTCCTCCTTTGTTTTTGGGGTATTCTGCCATTCGATTGGCAAAGAAGCTGAAGGCTAAGTTAATTTTCAATGTCTCAGATCTATGGCCAGAAAGTGCTGAAAAAATGGGAATCGTTACGAATAAAATGATGCTTAAATTCGCCTATAATTTAGAAGAGAAGTGTTATAAAAAAGCATCTTTGGTAACTGGGCAAACAATGGGAATTGTGGAGAATATTAAAGCAAGATTTCCCGAAACAAACCTTCATTGGTTGCCAAATGGTGTTGATTTGAGCTTTTATGACCCATCAAAGATTATTGGCAATGGTTTTAGAGAAAAAAATGGCTTCACAAAAGAGGATGTCGTTTTCTTTTATGGCGGAATTATAGGTCATGCGCAAGGTTTGCAGGTGGTTTTGCATGCGGCGAGTAAAGTAGAGAATGATATTGTTAAAATTGTTTTACAAGGAGCAGGACCGGAATTGGAAGGGTTAAAACAGTTGAACAAAGACCTTGGACTTTCAAATGTATTCTTTCTTCCACCAGTTAAAAAGGAAGAAATGCCATCTATCTTAAAAGAGGTGGATATAGCATTGGTTCCGCTAAGAAAGCTCGACATTTTTCAAGGTGCTATTCCTTCAAAAATATTTGAAGCATTGGCAATGGAAAAAGCACTTTTATTGGGAGTAGAAGGAGAAGCAAAAATTCACTTTATTGATAAGGCAGATGCTGGATTGTTTTTTGAACCTGAAAATGCTGATGACTTAGCAAAGCAAATGGCATCTTTTGCCGATAACCCAGAACAGGTTAAACAAATGGGGCAAAATGCAAGAGAATATGTACGAATTAATTTTAACCGCGATAATATTGCCGAAGATTTTCTACAGGTGTTAAAACAATAACTATTTTTGATTCAAACTTTCATTATGATCCCATTCTCACCACCCCGTATCGACGACAAAGTAATTGCAGAAGTAACAGCTGCCCTAAAATCAGGTTGGATAACAACAGGTCCTCGGACAAAGCAATTTGAGAAAGACATAACAGCTTATTGCGGTTGCAAAACAACAGTCGCGGTAAATTCTTGGACTATGGGAATGCAAGTTTTACTTCATTGGTGGGGAATTGGAGAAGGGGATGAGGTTATCATTCCTGCATATACCTATTGCGCAAGTGCAAATGTTATTTTTCACGCAGGAGCAAAAATTGTGATGGTTGATGTGAATGAAGAAGATTTTAACCTCAATGTAGCCAAAGTACGAGCAGCAATTACCTCGAAAACGAAAGCCATTATGGCAGTTGATATCGGAGGTTTACCTGCTGACTATGAAGAATTAATGGAGTTGATTACCGAAGAGCAAATTCAAGCACAGTTTTCTGCAAATAACGAAAAGCAAAAGCAATTAGGGCGAATTTTATTGCTCAGTGATTCTGCACACAGCTTCGGGGCAAAATACAAAGGCAATCGTTCAG